>NZ_JFFR01000001.1 GCF_000695685.1 Vibrio fortis
TAATGTTGAATTGACTGTGCCGAATCTTACGATTCGAATTGGTCACTCAGTTCATTGAAATCAAGTTGAAACCGAAGTTTCTATTTTGATATTCATCAACGAGTGCCCACACAGATTGATAGGTTTAAATTGTTAAAGAGCTTTTCCTTTTTGAGCTTCGCTCAAATCGGACGGCCATTTTAGCGATTTAAGTTTTAGTGTCAACCACTTTTTTCAAAACTTTTTTCAAGCGCTTAGCTTGGCTAATTTGGCTTGCTGATTCGTTGTGGTTTCTTGCGAAGCCATCCCGTGTCAGCGAGGTTGCATTATAGAGATTGCGATCACATTGGCAAGCCCTTTTTTAAGTTTTTTTGCTTTTTTTAATTGTTCGATTAAAAAGAAAACAAAACGCCTCAAAAGTAAGCTTTTCTCTTATAGATTCTTGAGTTTTTCAGTGAATAAAGAGACTTTTTGCCAGTTGGTGTACTCAACTTCTTTGCTGGTATCCGTTTCACCACCAGTCATCGTCATAATAAAGCGAATCATGGTTCTGTCGAAGAAGTTATATCTAGGGTAATAGAGAGCACCTGCGAAAACACCGATTAAAGAAGGTTGCCACGGTGACTTCTTAAGGAATGTCTTTATATACGCACTGCCTTCTGGCGTATCTTTACCTTGGTCTTCTTTACGAGCGGTTAGGTTCACGCAGAAGAACGCCACTTTATTCGATTGAAGTTGAGTAAGATTGCGCTCAATAAACTGGTACAGCTTTTTATTAAGATGACCATAACGAATAGAGGCACCAATCAGTACTTTGTCATACTGAGCGAAATCTACGTCGCCAACGGTGTGCAGATCGCGAATGTCGCAATCAAACTCCGCCATCTCCTCTTTTATATAGTTAAGAATCTTCTTGGTCTGCCCTTCTCGGCTTGAGTAAAGAAATAGTGCTTTTGCCACAATGGTTCCTTAGCTACGCCAGAACGTAGGCGTTAATAGAATTAATAGAGTGAAGATCTCTAAACGTCCAAACAGCATAGAGACAATCAATACCCACTTTGCTTTATCGTTAACATCACCAAAGTGGACTGCTACTTCTCCTAGGCCTGGGCCCAGATTGTTCAATGTTGCCGCCACAGCAGAGAACGCACTCAGTTCATCCATACCCGTTGCAATCAGAGCCAACATACAAACCACGAACACCAGAGCATAAGCAGAAAAGAATCCCCATACCGCATCAACAACACGTTGAGGAAGTGCCGTACCACCAACCTTGATGGTGTAAACCGCACGTGGGTGAACCAAACGCTTCATTTCACGAGCGCCTTGCAGGGTCAGCAATAGAATACGGATAACTTTCATACCGCCACCAGTCGAACCTGCACACCCGCCTATAAAAGAAGAGAATAAAAGCAGTACTGGCAAGAACAGTGGCCATTCTGAAAAACCGGTTGTAGTAAAACCAGCAGTGGTTGAAATAGAGACCGTCTGGAATAGCGCTTGATCAAACGCATCATAATAAGAGTCGTAAGAGTGGTGATTCAGTAGTAATAAGAAGCAAACCAGAAACAACACCGCTTGAATAAAGATAAACGCACGAAACTCAGGATCTTTCCAATAGTACTTAGGGTGAACACCGCCCGAAGCAAATGCTGCAAAATGAAGAGAGTAGTTACACGCAGAGATAAGAAGGAATACAACCGTGATCATGTTAATCGCAGGGCTATTGAAATAACCCATACTGGCATCATGCGTCGAGAAGCCACCGATAGCTATAGTAGAGAAACTGTGGCTAATGGCATCAAAGAAGCTCATTCCCGCCAGCCAAAACGCTACCGCACAAGCAATAGTTAAACTTAAATAGATATACCAAAGTGCTTTTGCTGTTTCTGCAATCCTCGGGGTCATCTTACTGTCTTTAACAGGACCTGGGATTTCCGCTCTATATAGCTGCATACCACCGATACCCAGTACCGGTAAGATCGCTACCGCGAGTACGATGATACCCATACCACCAAACCACTGCAGGAACTGACGATAAAAAAGAATCGCTTTAGGTAAGTCATCCAGTCCAACAATAACAGTAGCACCGGTTGTGGTAAGAGCCGAGAAAGACTCGAAGAAGGCATCAGTAACCGAAACATTTGGGTTATCTGCTATTAAAAAAGGAAGTGCACCAGCACTGCCGATTACAGTCCAGAACAAAACCACAATAAGAAAGCCGTCTCTCGCCTTTAATTCATGCTTGTGGCGACGGTTTGGAAACCAGCAGGTAGCACCACAAAAAAGTAAAACAAAGAAGGTCGTAACAAAAGGAACACCAGCACCATCTCGATAGATCAATGCCACCAGCGCGGGTGCAAGCATTGAGACACTAAAGAGTGCTAATAATAATCCGACGATTCGAATAATTGAGCGAAATTGCATGAGCTAATGAACGAAGCGAAAGGCTTCACACTTCCTAGTTATCTTTTACTTGAGTGACCAGTGCCTTGGCACCGCTTTTATTGATCATGGTTTGAGTGAAGGCTTCGACCTGAAGCAGCTCAATCTCTATGACCATTGTGACCTGAACGCCATAATCCGCTTCAACCTCTACCGCCTGATATTGCGACATGATTGATTGGGCGATCGGCATAAACCCATAGTCTAACTCTAGGCGCAATTTTGTGGTTATTTTTTTCTCGATAGTTTGAAGCAGCTTAAGCGCTTGTTGCACACCACCGCCGTACGCCTTTACTAAACCACCTGTACCGAGCTTAATTCCACCCGAATAACGAGTCACCACGGCCGTCAGTTCCCCCACTCCAGAACCAGACAGTTGAGCCAATATTGGTTTACCCGCCGTTCCTGATGGTTCACCGTCATCACTGAAGCCCCACTTCATCGAGTCTTCTGGTCGCCCAGCAACAAATCCCCAGCAATTGTGTCTTGCTTCGCTATGCTCTTGTTTTATCTGATCAACAAACTGCTTAGCCGCCTCAATACTCGGTGTATGAGCAAGGTGGGTAATGAAGACACTTTTCTTAATTTCTTCTTCAAAAACAGCCGAAGCAGCCGGGATTAAATATGGTTGGTCATTCATATCATTTACTTTAGCGATCAGGGCGGCAAAGTGTATCACGGGTGAATAATAAGGGTTAGCGGATCTGTGCTAACGCACAATGTTAAACAATTGTTTAAAAAATGTATTGAAATTAGCCAGTGGTGGGTACAGACTAAAGAAACTGGTCTTACCAGGTATTCTATACTTAAAGAAAGATAACAAAATTCTCTCAAACAATCGTCGATTGTATGTCATGGAGATAGACAATGATTTACCAAGCTAACACCCTACAGGTAAAGGAATTACAAGATGGTATAGCCGAACTTAGCTTTTGTGCTCCAGCCTCTGTAAATAAGCTCGACCTTGCTACATTAGAATCACTCGACAAAGCACTTGATGCTTTAAATGACCACGCTGGACTGCGCGGCTTGATCTTAACTTCAAACAAAGATGCCTTCATCGTAGGTGCAGACATCACGGAGTTTTTGGGCCTATTCGCGAAACCAGAAGCGGAACTAGAAGAGTGGCTGATTTTTGCGAACTCTATTTTTAGCAAGCTAGAAGACCTACCTGTTCCTACCCTTTCAATGATGCGCGGCCATGCACTTGGCGGCGGTTGTGAGTGCGTACTAGCCACTGACTTCCGTATTGGTGACAAGACCACCAGCATCGGCTTACCAGAAACCAAATTAGGTATCATGCCTGGCTTTGGTGGTTGTGTACGTCTGCCACGTGTTATTGGTGCTGACAGCGCAATGGAAATCATCACGCAGGGCAAAGCATGCCGAGCAGATGAAGCACTGAACGTTGGGTTGTTAGATGCGATTGTTGAAACTGACCAACTACTTGAATCGGCTATTAATACAGTATCTCTAGCCGCGAGCGAGAAGCTAGACTGGGTTGCTCGCCGCAAACAGAAAACCTCTGCGTTATCACTCAGCAAGCTAGAAGCAATGATGAGCTTTACGATGGCAAAAGGTCTAGTAGCTCAGAAAGCTGGCCCTCACTACCCAGCACCGATCACATCTGTTATCGCGATTGAAGAAGCTGCTCGTTGCGATCGTGATGCTGCACTGGATATCGAGCGTAAACACTTCATTAAACTGGCGAAGTCTGAAGAAGCGAAAGCACTGGTTGGCCTATTCCTTAACGACCAATACATTAAAGGCATCGCGAAGAAAGCTGGCAAGTCAGCGAATAAAGCCACAGAGCGTGCTGCTGTATTAGGTGCAGGCATCATGGGGGGTGGTATTGCCTACCAATCTGCGCTGAAAGGCGTGCCTGTGATGATGAAAGATATTGCTCAAGCATCGCTAGATCTAGGCATGAACGAAGCATCTAAGCTTCTTAATAAACGTCTGTCTCGTGGCCGCATCGATGGCTTCAAGATGGCGGGTATTCTCTCTTCTATTACTCCTAGCCTTCACTACGCAGGTATCGAGCAATCAGATGTGATTGTTGAAGCGGTAGTAGAAAACCCGAAAATTAAAGCGGCCGTGTTGAGTGAAGTGGAACAGCAGGTTAGCCCTGATACTGTGATTACCTCTAACACGTCGACGATTCCAATCAATCTACTGGCAAAATCGCTGCAACGCCCAGAAAACTTCTGTGGTATGCACTTCTTCAACCCAGTGCACCGCATGCCGCTAGTAGAGATCATCCGTGGTGAGCACACTTCAGATGAAACCATCAATCGCGTTGTCGCTTACGCGGCGAAAATGGGTAAATCACCAATTGTCGTTAACGACTGCCCAGGCTTCTTCGTTAACCGTGTTCTTTTCCCATACTTTGGCGGCTTTAGCATGTTGCTTCGCGACGGTGCTGACTTCACCAAGATCGACAAAATCATGGAACGTAAGTTTGGTTGGCCTATGGGTCCTGCTTATCTACTGGATGTGGTTGGTCTTGATACTGCGCATCACGCACAAGATGTGATGGCACAAGGCTTCCCAGAGCGAATGGGTAAAGAAGGTCGTGACGCGATCGACGCGCTATTTGAAGCAAACAAGTTTGGTCAGAAAAATGGCAGCGGCTTCTACAGCTACAGCGTCGACAAGCGTGGTCGTCCGAAGAAAGCCTTCTCTGAAGATATCCTTCCTATCTTGGCTGACGTATGCCAAGCACCACAGGAATTTGATGAAGAGACCATTATCCAGCGTGTGATGATTCCAATGATCAACGAAGTGGTACTGTGTCTTGAAGAAGGCATCATCGCTTCACCACAAGAAGCTGATATGGCTCTGGTTTACGGACTTGGCTTCCCTCCATTCAGAGGCGGCGTTTTCCGTTACCTAGACAGTGTGGGCATCGCGAACTTTGTTGAGACAGCGAAAGGCTACCAAGACCTTGGCGCAATGTACCAAGTACCTCAACTATTGCTTGATATGGCAGAGAAAGGCGAAAGCTTTTACGACGCTCAGCAAGCTAGCTCTCTATAACCCACATTTGGAAAAGGAATTACAAAATGAAGAACGTAGTTGTTGTTGATTGCCTTCGCACCCCAATGGGCCGTTCCAAAGGTGGCGCTTTCCGTCATACACGCGCAGAAGACCTTTCTGCACACCTGATGAAAGGCATTCTTGAGCGTAACCCACAAGTTAACCCGAGTGAGATTGAAGATATCTACTGGGGCTGTGTCCAACAGACACTTGAGCAGGGCTTTAACGTAGCACGTAATGCTGCGCTACTTGCTGGCCTACCGATTGAAATTGGTGCTGTAACCGTTAACCGATTATGTGGTTCATCTATGCAAGCTCTGCATGATGCAACACGCTCAATCATGGTTGGCGATGCAGATATCTGTCTGATTGGTGGTGTTGAGCATATGGGTCATGTTCCTATGACGCATGGTGTGGACTTCCACCCAGGCATGTCAAAGAACGTAGCGAAAGCTGCGGGCATGATGGGTCTGACGGCAGAAATGCTTGGTAAGCTGCACGGCATCAGTCGTGAAGACCAAGATGCTTTCGCTGCCCGCTCTCACGCTCGCGCACATGCTGCAACGGTTGAAGGTCGCTTTAAAAACGAGATCTTACCAACTGAAGGTCACGCGGCAGACGGTTCACTGTTCACACTGGATCATGATGAAGTGATTCGCCCAGAGACCACAGTTGAAGGCCTATCTCAGCTTCGCCCAGTATTCGATCCAGCTAACGGTACCGTAACCGCTGGTACATCATCAGCGCTGTCAGATGGTGCATCTGCGATGCTGATCATGAGCGAAGAGAAAGCTAACGAGCTTGGTTTGACGATTCGTGCTCGTGTTAAGTCAATGGCAATTGCAGGTTGTGACCCATCAATCATGGGCTACGGACCTGTTCCAGCGACTAAGAAGGCACTGAAACGTGCAGGCCTATCGATTGAAGATATGGGCGTCATTGAGCTTAACGAAGCCTTTGCAGCGCAATCTCTGCCATGTGCTAAAGATCTCGGTCTTCTGGATGTGGTCGACGAGAAAGTAAATCTCAATGGTGGTGCAATCGCACTTGGTCACCCACTGGGTTGTTCAGGTTCGCGTATCTCAACCACCTTGATTAACCTAATGGAAGCGAAGGACGTGAAGTACGGCCTAGCAACCATGTGTATTGGTTTGGGCCAAGGTATCGCAACGGTATTTGAACGCCCTTAATCTAGAGTAACTCTAAGTTAAGAGACCAATTAATTGTCGTTAGTAGGGTAACGATAGAAGTGCAGCCTTAGTCTCTAAGGCTGCACTTTTTTATCTGCCGACTTACCGATATCACAAAACTAGAACTATGCATGTGATGCATAGATTCAATGTTGACGTTTCATTATTTTTTCTTCAGTTATTCAACTACAGTTATCTCAGTTTCCTAATATTCCTCCAGTGGAGAGCACCATGTTTAAAGCACTTGTACTAAACCAAGAAGACAAAAAAACGATTGCCAGCGTTTCTCAAATCGACGAGTCACAACTTCCAGAAGGCAACGTTAAAATTGATGTGAACTACTCATCTTTAAACTACAAAGATGGTCTAGCGATCACTGGTAAAGGGCGTATTGTTCGTAACTTCCCTATGGTACCGGGTATTGACCTTTCAGGTGTGGTTTCTCAATCAGACGACCCTCGTTACAAAGCGGGCGACGAAGTGGTACTGACTGGTTGGGGTGTTGGTGAAGGTCACTGGGGTGGCATGGCTGAAAAAGCGAGCCTAAACGGTGACTGGTTGGTACCAATGCCAAAAGGCCTAGACGCTAAAAAAGTGATGGCGATTGGTACTGCAGGTTTCACCGCAATGTTATGTGTTCAAGCTATCGTTGATGCAGGTGTAAAACCAGAAGACGGCGAGATTCTAGTAACGGGTTCAAGCGGTGGTGTAGGCAGTGTGTCTATCACTCTACTTAACCAACTGGGCTACAAAGTAGCAGCAGTAACAGGCCGTGCATCTGAAAACGGTGAGCTACTTAAATCTCTAGGTGCATCGCGCATTGTTGAGCGTGCAGAGCTAGAAGAGCCAGCAAAACCACTAGAAAAACAGCTGTGGGCTGGTGCTATCGATACAGTAGGCAGCAAAGTTCTAGCAAAAGTACTGGCACAGATCGATTACAACGGCGTTGTCGCGGCATGTGGCCTAGCAGGCGGCTTCGACCTACCAACAACGGTAATGCCATTCATCCTGCGTAATGTGCGTCTACAGGGTGTGGATTCAGTCATGTGTCCACGTGAGAAACGTATCAAGGCGTGGGAACAGCTAGCTGAACTACTTCCAGAGTCGTTCTACCAGCAAGCAACTAAAGAAGTGGCACTGGATGATGCGATCCAAGCTGCTGAAGACATTACTAACGGCCAAATCACTGGTCGCGTTGTCATCAAGCTATAACTTTAAGCACTCGAAGCTATAGAGCTTCAAGCAACAAATACAAAGGGCTGAGTTTACTCAGCCCTTTTTCATTCCGTTAACCTAGCCCAACATCAGCAATCCGCTTCTGAATCAACTCGCCACACTCCTCTTTCACCACTCGTCTCAGCCATTGCTGAGAAGCTGACGAATCGCAACGCGAATGCCAAATCAGTGAATAATCAAACGGCATAAACTCGAATGGTAGTGGTTTAACAACGAGGTCGTAGCGCTCTGCCACCAAATACGCGAGGTCGGCAGGTACCGTGATCACAAGAGGCATTCTATCGACGATCGCTAAAGCCGCCTCTAAGTGGTAGGCACGCAACACCATCCTTCTTGGCGGTTGATTGGCTAATGCATTATCAAGCAAGGCTTTTACTCCATCACTGATAGCAATCATCGCATGAGGCAGTGATACATAATCATTGAGGCTTAACGCGCTATCCGCCAGAGGGTGATTTTTAGAAAGCAGGCACGATACCCCAACAGGTCCTAATACCTGCTGATGCAGTGGTACAACTGGGCCTGTTGGTCGGCATATCGCCATATCAACCCGCTCGGTACTCAACTGTTTAAATAGATTCTCATGCTGAAGCGGTGCGAACTCTAACGAGATGTTTGGTGCTTGCTCATAGATCTTAGGCAGCGCATACGGAAGGATGGTTTGCATCGCGTAATCTGTAGTCGCGATCAGGAAGCGTTCCGTGCAGTAGTATGGGTCAAAGTCACTCGGGCTTAACAGCTGGCGAAATGACTCTAACGGCTGATCAATGCGCTGGCTAATTTCGAGTGCTCTCTTGGTCGGCAGTAGACGCTGCCCCTGACGAGTAAAGAGGGGATCATTAAGGAGTTCGCGAAGTCGCCCCAATACACGGCTGGTCGCAGACTGGCTGAGATTCAAACGCAAAGCGGCTTGACTCACGCTGCCCTCTTCGATCAAGACTTTAAGAGCAACCAACAGATTTAAATCTCGACGATAGATGTCTTCTAGTTCCACACGCTTACCTAATGAGCTTGTTAACAATCAATTTTGATGATTAATGTTTATAGCATGCTTTAGATAAAAAAAATCCCGCAATTACGCGGGGAAGCCCAAGAAAATTTGGGGATAGTGTCGGAATGTGTCGTATCGGAAAAACGTTTTGTACTTAGGTTAAATATCTTACGATTTAATGTTCCTGCTCTTCTGGCAAGCCACGCCAGCGTCGCATTTCAACCCAAATACCAATAATTGTTGCTGCTATGCCAAAGATTGGCATTAACGAGGCCTCTGCTGGTGTGCGTAACACTAACGCGCAAAAAGAGATAAAGCAGAGAACCGAATATATGGTTAATCTATCAAGTGCTGTCAACATCGCCACTCCTTAGCTAGTTGTCATTTGTTTAAGTTGTTACCAACTTGTTAAATAATTTATAGTAAATAATTCTGTTTGCCAAGCACTTATTGCATATTTTTTCTGCAGACGTATTATTCCCCTCGTTATACAGAAAGAGACACCTATCATGACATTCAATCCTGAGCTGGCCACACACACTTTAGAAGCACAAGGGCTACGCTGCCCAGAACCGGTAATGATGGTCAGGAAGACAATTCGAAACATGCAGGATGGCGATGTATTACTGGTAACGGCAGACGATCCATCAACCACACGCGACATCCCAAGTTTCTGTCGATTTATGGATCATCAACTTGTAGGACAGAACACGGATTCTGTGCCATACCAGTACTTAATCAAGAAAGGCCTTGAAGCCTAAGAAAGATTTGTTTCAGACGTAAAAAAGCCGCTCAGTGAGCGGCTTTTTGTTATTCGCTATCTCGACTGCGTTGCTGCAGATTGTCGAGTTGGTGTTGAATTGAGCGTAGTTCTTTACGCATAGGGATAATATGGGCGACTCGAATCCAAGCCTCAACGGCGAGTCCGGTCATGATCATTGCACCTGCCACCATCGGCAACCACATGTCAGTTAATACCATCCCCAATAGAGTTAATGCCAAGCCAAAAGTAAACAGGTAGCTTTGGCTTTGTGGAGTGATTCCCATATAACGCGTCAACATAATCATGCCCTCGTGTTCTCAACTCACAACATTAAAATATCATGACAATTGTGACAGTGATATGTCAGTCGGCGGTACTCACACCACCTCTCTGTTAGATTTTGAACTGCAACACAGAATGCAGATCGCAGCGCAAAAATTGGCACGCTTATAATTATAGATTGATAGATATGGCGATAGATTTCCCAGAACAACGAGGGACCTATCGCCGAAAAATCATTAGTAGATTGCAGCAGCAATAGCTAAGCCAACAAACAGCAGAGCGGTGATCTTGCGAATCAACGCCAGTGGCATCTTATCGGCTGACAATTTACCGATCACCACTACAGGCACGTTGGCTAATAACATACCAATCGTGGTACCCAAGATAACCCACAGCAGCGCATCAGCATACTGAGCCCCTAGGATAGAAGTGGCTATCTGAGTCTTATCACCAATTTCAGCAATGAAGAACGCAATAAAGCTTGCGACAAACGGACCACGGCTGGAGATCTCCTCATCGTCATCAAGCTTATCTGGGATCAGAATCCAACCCGCCATCGCCAAAAAGCTCACCACCACAACCCATTTGAGGACTTCTGGTGATAAGTAATCGGATACAACAACACCTAACCAAGCCGCTAGGGCATGATTGGCAATAGTGGCAAAGAAGATTGCAGCAATAATCGGTATCGGCTTGCGATAACGGCTGGCTAACAGAAGAGAGAGTAACTGTGTCTTATCACCGATCTCGGCCAAGGCAACAGTTGTAATAGAGATTGCTAAAACGCTCACGACATGCTCATTTGGGGCGGGATTATTATTTTAACCGTAGACAAACCTCGCGCCCCACCCCGGTTCACGATGTTTGTCTAAGGTCTTGCTAAACGAAGTCGACTTATGTGTTGTTGTGGTCGATTGTCGTCTCGAACGCCATGATGATTTTGCATCAATTATGTTGACGAACGAACCTATTATCCCAGTGTTGATAAATAGGTAAGCTACTCCCCAAAGACGGCGTGATTTTAGCGAGCCCCCTCCTCTAAAACAAGCTGAAAAGTGACTAAAAATTCCCGTTAAGTCGAAAAAAGAAGATTAAAGGGTAAAAAATCCATTAAAAGGGATTTAAGGCTATTAATTAAACAAGATTAACGCTACTCGCTGGGCAAATATCTGGGTATACTTGATTGTTATTTTTCAAATCATTTATAAGAATCGCGCGAACCTGACTATGCAAAAATTCGATATCAAAACCTTCCAGGGAATGATCCTCGCGCTGCAGGATTACTGGGCACAAAACGGTTGTACCATTGTTCAACCTCTAGATATGGAAGTAGGTGCTGGCACCTCTCACCCAATGACATGTCTACGTGCACTTGGCCCAGAGCCAATGTCTACGGCATACGTTCAACCTTCACGTCGTCCGACCGATGGTCGCTACGGTGAAAACCCGAACCGTCTGCAGCACTACTATCAGTTCCAAGTAGCTCTAAAACCATCTCCAGACAACATTCAGGAGTTGTACCTAGGCTCACTTGAAGTTCTTGGTATCGACCCGCTAGTACACGACATTCGTTTCGTAGAAGACAACTGGGAAAACCCAACGCTAGGCGCATGGGGTCTTGGTTGGGAAGTATGGCTAAACGGCATGGAAGTAACTCAATTTACTTACTTCCAGCAAGTTGGTGGCCTTGAGTGTAAGCCTGTTACTGGTGAGATCACTTACGGTATCGAACGTCTAGCTATGTACATCCAAGAAGTAGACTCTGTTTACGACCTAGTGTGGAACATCGCACCAGACGGCAGCAAAGTGACTTACGGTGACATCTTCCACCAGAACGAAGTTGAGCAATCAACTTACAACTTCGAGCACGCAGACGTAGATTTCCTATTCACGTTCTTTGATCAGTGTGAGAAAGAGTGTAAAGAGCTACTTGAGCTTGAGAAGCCACTTCCGCTTCCAGCTTACGAGCGCATTCTAAAAGCTGGCCACGCATTCAACATCCTTGATGCGCGTAAAGCTATCTCTGTAACAGAGCGCCAACGTTACATCCTTCGTATCCGCAACCTGACTAAATCAGTTGCAGAAGCATACTACGCATCGCGTGAAGCGCTTGGCTTCCCAATGTGCAAGAAGGACGAGGAGAAGTAATCATGGCTAAAGAATTTCTAATTGAACTGGGTACTGAAGAGCTACCACCAACACAGCTTCGTACTCTAGCAGAAGCGTTCGCAGCAAACTTCGAAGCAGAGCTAAAGGGCGCGAGCCTGGCTCACGAAGGCGTGAAATGGTACGCAGCACCTCGTCGTCTTGCTCTTAAAGTAGCAGCACTGGCTGAAGGCCAAGAAGACAAAGTCGTTGAAAAACGTGGCCCTGCAGTTTCTGTAGCATTCGATGCTGACGGCAACGCAACTAAAGCAGCTCAAGGCTGGGCTCGTGGTAACGGCATCACGGTTGAACAAGCTGACCGTCTAGTAACAGACAAAGGCGAATGGCTTCTTTTCAAACAAGAAGTAAAAGGCCAAGCAACGTCTGAAATCGTTGTTGACCTAGCAGCAAAAGCACTAGGTAACCTACCAATCGCGAAGCCAATGCGTTGGGGCAACAAGACAACTCAGTTCATTCGTCCAGTTAAAACACTAACTATGCTGATGGGTTCTGACCTTATCGAAGGCGAGATCCTAGGCGTAGCATCTGACCGCACTATCCGTGGTCACCGCTTCATGGGTGAGCAAGAGTTTACTATCGATTCTGCAGAGCAATACCCAGCGATCCTAGAAGAGCGCGGTAAAGTAATGGCAGATTACGAAGCGCGTAAAGCGATCATCCTTGCTGATTCGCAAAAAGCAGCAGCAGCGGTTGGTGGTACAGCTGATCTAGAAGATGACCTAGTAGAAGAAGTAACGTCTCTGGTTGAGTGGCCAGTAGTACTAACAGCGAAGTTTGAAGAAGAGTTCCTAAAAGTACCTTCTGAAGCATTGGTTTACACCATGAAGGGTGACCAAAAATACTTCCCTGTTTACGATGAAAACAAGAAGCTACTTCCTAACTTTATCTTCGTATCAAACATCGAATCGAAAGAGCCTCGCTACGTAATCGAAGGTAACGAGAAGGTTGTACGTCCACGTCTAGCGGATGCAGAATTCTTCTTCAACACAGACCGTAAGCGTCCTCTGATCGACCGTCTACCTGAGCTAGAGCAAGCTATCTTCCAGAAACAGCTTGGTACTATCAAAGACAAAACGGACCGCATCACAGAACTTGCTGGCTACATCGCTGAGCAGATCGATGCTGACGTTGAGAAATCTAAGCGCGCAGGTCTACTAGCGAAATGTGACCTAATGACATCAATGGTATTCGAATTCACGGATACTCAGGGTGTTATGGGCATGCACTACGCGACTCACGATGGTGAAGACGAGCAAGTTGCACTAGCACTTTACGAGCAGTACATGCCTCGTTTCGCAGGTGATGATCTACCAAGCACAGGTATCTCTTCTGCAGTAGCAATGGCAGACAAGCTGGACACTATCGTAGGTATCTTCGGTATTGGCCAAGCACCGAAAGGTTCTGACCCATTCGCTCTACGTCGTGCATCACTGGGTGTGCTGCGTATTATCGTTGAAAACGGCTACAACCTAGACCTAACTGATCTGATCGCAAAAGCGAAAGAACTACTAGGCGACAAGCTAACCAACGACAACGTAGAAGCAGACGTTATCGACTTCATGCTAGGTCGTTTCCGTGCATGGTACCAAGATGCTGGCTTCAGCGTTGATATCATCCAAGCGGTACTTGCGAATCGTCCAACCAAGCCAACTGACTTTGACCAACGTGTTAAAGCGGTTTCTCACTTCCGTGAACTAGAAGCGGCAGAAGCTCTAGCAGCAGCGAACAAACGTGTAGGTAACATCCTTGCGAAATTCGATGGTGAACTAGCAGCAGATATCAATCTGGCACTTCTACAAGAAGACGCGGAGAAAACACTGGCTGAAAACGTTGCAGTAATGACGGAAGCTCTAGAGCCAGCATTCGCGACAGGCAATTACCAAGAAGCCCTAAGCAAGCTAGCTGCTCTACGTGAGCCTGTTGATGCGTTCTTCGACAACGTAATGGTTATGGCTGATGACGAAGCGCTTAAGAAGAACCGTCTAACGCTATTGAACAACCTACGTAACCTGTTCCTACAGATTGCTGACATCTCTCTACTGCAAAAATAAGTACGAGTGAGACGGCTGTTCAAGGCGATGCTCTGAGCAACGAAAGGTAAATACCCAAAGGGAAGCACGTGCTTCCCTTTTTGTTTTTGTGAACTCGGTATTTATTTGTAGAGGTAATAACCATAACTCGATTGTATTAGTCCTCAGAATGTAGATCCCAACCTTTGATATAACGAGAGTCTTATTCGGGGAAGGATACAATGAAGAAGACCACTCTCGCGCTCTCAATTCTTGCACTAAGCGCATGCAGCCAAACCAGCGACAATCCACTACTGTTGACCATTGATGATCAGGCGCTGCCCTTTCAATCAACAGGACAAGGTACATTGATTGCCGAGCACGAGCTCAGCAAAGGCACACACACCTTTTCTATTAGCGATGCCGCGCAAACCTGTGGCACAAGCTATGCCTTGGCAGAAGAGAGCCGAGTGAAATTTAACAAGCCTCTACGTGTAAACGACTGCGCGGAAGAGTCTCAAATAGATATCAAGGTATTCAGGGCCAATACCTACCAATTTACCCTCAACCCACAATCCAATGAACTGACAGTTAAGGTCAAGCCGAAACAGAAGAAGGTTCAGAGCTTCACATGTCCGGTGCCAAGCGATTCACCGACCACCGTCGATGTCACTAAGACCTTTGCAGATGGCACCTTGTTACGTGACGCACTCTCTGGCCAGCAAGCGACAGTGACCAACGGCACGATCAGCATGAAACCGGCCAAATCAAGCCAAGGGCTTCTTTTGCTTGAAGAGGTTGAGTCAGCAGAACAATCGACGTTTAGTTGGGATAACGCCACGGTTTACTTCGTCATGACTGACCGCTTTTATAATGGCAACCCAGACAATGACAACAGCTATAGGCGCAGCAAAGATGGCCAAGATGAAGTTGGCACCTTCCACGGCGGAGACCTAGCAGGCTTAACCGAGAAGCTCGACTACATCGAATCGCTTGGGGCTAACGCTATCTGGATTACATCCCCTCTAGAGCAAATTCATGGCTGGGTTGGCGGTGGCGACCGTGGTGACTTTAAGCACTACGCTTACCATGGCTACTACCACCAAGATTGGACCAAGCTCGATGACAACATGGGGACCGAAGACGAGCTTAGAACTTTCATCGACACCGCTCACAGTAAAGGTATCCGCGTGATTTGGGATGTGGTGATGAACCACACCGGATACGCAACCCTCGCCGACATGCAGGAGTTTGATTTCGGTAAACTCAACCTCAGTGACCAAGAAGCACAGCAGACGCTTGGTAAAAATTGGACAGACTGGCAGCCAAAAGAGGGACAAAACTGGCACTACTTCAACAATTACATCTCCTACAGTGACCAAGAAGCGTGGGAGAAATGGTGGGGTAAGGCATGGCTTCGCAGCGATATTGGCGCCTATGATTCACCTGGCTACAACAACATCACTATGTCACTTGCGCACCTGCCAGATCTAAAAACCGAATCCACAGAGCTGACAGGGCACCCTAATTTCTACGCTAACAAAGAGACCAACGCTGAAGATGTGCAGCGTACACCTCGTCAACACCTAATCACTTGGCTTTCAGACTGGGTGAGAGAGTATGGCGTTGATGGTTTCCGCGTCGATACCGCCAAACACGTCGAACTTGATGCCTGGGCAGAGCTAAAAGAGAGCATGACTCAAGCACTCGCAGAATGGAAACAGAACAACCCAGACAAAGCATTGGATGATTTACCATTTTGGATGACAGGTGAAGTATGGGCGCATAGCGTTGTGAAATCGGATTACTTCGCTAACGGGTTTGATTCGATCATCAACTTCGAATTCCAGAGTGATATCGCACCAAAGGCGCTTAAGTGTTTGTCTGACCTCGACGCTGATTACCTTCGCTACGCAGAAAAGATCAACGGCGATAGTGAGTTCAATGTTCTGAGTTACCTATCATCACACGATACCTCTCTGTTCTGGACACAACATGGTAGCGATTTTGCGAAACAGACTCGAGCAGCGAACGCGCTGATGCTGGCTCCAGGCGCAGTACAGATCTATTACGGCGATGAAGTTGCGCGCGACTTCGGACCAACGGGATCCGATCCAATGCAGGGCACTCGTTCAGATATGCCTTGGGAGCAAATCGAAGGTGAGCGAGCCGAGCTACTGAAGCACTGGCAAGCGCTAGGTCAGTTCCGTCAGCGCCACCCATCGGTTGCACAGGGTAAACACATCATTCGCAACCAACAGGGCTACTACGCCTTCGAACGCCAATACAAAGACGACAAAGTGCTTGTGGTTTATACAGGGGCTAAATAAACACCAAGCAGTATAATCATGACCATTGTTGATAAAGCCAGCATATTTCGCTGGCTTTTTTTCGTTTGATACCACATTCGTGCTTTGCTCATCCGACACATTGCGGTATGTTCAAGAATTACCCTCGACCACCAGCAACATCTGGTGCACAAACTATTAAAACGAACATAATGAATTAGGTAACACAAGCGATGCAATTCTCTCAATTTGGTGAAAAGTTTAATCAGTACTCAGGTATTACGCAGTTAATGGATGATTTGAATGATGGTCTACGCACTCCAGGTGCCATCATGCTCGGTGGTGGTAACCCAGCAGCCATTCCTGCCATGCTCGACTACTTTCACCAAGCCAGTGAGGAACTCCTCGCCAGTGGAGCCCTGATCAACGCCCTCGCCAACTATGATGGACCGCAGGGCAAAGATGTTTTTGTAAAAGCGTTAGCAGCTCTACTTAAAGAGACCTACGGCTGGAATATCAGCGAAAAGAACATCAGCCTAACCAATGGTAGCCAGAGTGGCTTCTTCTACCTGTTCAACCTGCTTGCAGGTAAGCAGCCAGATGGCTCACATAAGAAAATCCTATTGCCGCTAGCGCCTGAATACATTGGCTATGGTGATGCGGGTGTTGATGAAGACATTTTTGTCTCTTACCACCCAGAAATTGAGATGCTTGATGATCGCATGTTCAAGTACCACGTCGACTTTGAAGAGCTCAAAGTGGATGAGTCGGTAGCGGCTATCTGTGCTTCACGCCCAACCAACCCAACAGGCAACGTGCTCACAGATGAAGAGATCCGTAAACTCGATAAGCTAGCACGCGAAAACAACATTCCGCTGATCATCGATAATGCTTACGGCTTGCCGTTTCCAAACATCATCTTTGAGGATGTAGAGCCTTTCTGGAACGAGAACACCATCCTATGCATGAGCCTGTCTAAGCTTGGTTTACCCGGTGTGCGTTGCGGTATCGTGATTGCGAGTGAAGAAGTCACACAAGCGATGACCAATATGAATGGCATCATCAGTTTGGCGCCGGGCAGCATCGGCCCTGCACTTGCGCATCATATGATTGAGAAAGGCGACCTGCTTGAGCTGAGTGAGAACACCATCAAGCCATTCTACCGTCAGAAATCTCTGCGAGCTGTCGAGCTGCTGCAACAAGCGATCACCGACGAGCGCTTCCGCATTCACAAACCAGAGGGCGCGATGTTCTTGTGGCTATGGTTTGATGAGCTGCCAATCACAACTATGGAGCTGTACAAGCGTCTAAAAGCTCGCGGGGTATTGATTGTTCCTGGTGAGTACTTCTTTATTGGTCAAGAGGATGAGTGGGACCATGCCCATCAGTGTCTGCGTATGAACTACGTACAAGACGATGAGATGATGCAGAAAGGTATTGCAATCATTGCTGAAGAAGTGGAAAAGGCTTACAGCGAAAGCAAATAGAGATTCCCTACTCGGTCGTTCCTCCCTCTATGGAATGACGCCAACAGAGCAAATAAAAAAGAGCACCTCACGAGGTGCTCTTTCACTCTTATTTCCCGATAATTTTTGTCACTTGAATACCCTAAATAATTGGGGATTCAGCTAGGCGACCATTCGTTTCACAAAACACAAGCCATTCAGCCCTATGAGCATAGGGAACCTATGTGATTTGGGGCCGGCGAACCGGGGAATTTACGACGTCAACAACGCTGTAGCTTCAAGTATGACGGGTATTAGCCTTCGATTAGACCATTACCATTAATAGCAATCTTACGTGGTTGCATCGCTTCTGGGATTTCGCGTTCTAGGTCAATGTGCAATAGACCGTTTTCCATGCTCGCACCTACCACTTTTACGTAGTCAGCCAGTTGGAATTTACGCTCGAAATCACGCTCTGCGATACCCTGGTACACATAGGTTTTTTCTGCTTCTGGTTTACGCTCACCTTTAACAATCAGCATGTTCTCTTTTTGAGTTAGGTCTAGCTGTTCTTCAGCAAAGCCTGCAACTGCCATCGTGATACGGTAGTTGTTCTCATCTTTCTGCTCGATATTGTATGGAGGGTAACCGCCAGAAGAGTTCTTCGATGTGTTCGCTTCCATCATGTTGAATAGACGATCGAAGCCAATTGCGTTGCGGTATAGTGGAGTGAAATCTACAGTTCTCATAATGCTATCCTTTTAGTAAGCAATAGTCTTAGTCGTGAGTTTGCACGGATCGATAGTGTGTTCGATCGCTGCCGACTAAGGGATTTATCCGCTACTCCTCGGGTTCTGATAACGCTGGGACGTAGTAATAAATCAGTTCAATTGTGTGCCTTCAAGGTTATCCTCTCCTGAGCGATACCTATTCAGCGTTCCGGAGGGCCTGTTTCTTCTCTCTTGAGCAAGACAGTCATCCTCTTCACAACTAGATATATGGATTGAGCAAAATAGTTTCAAGGGATCGAGCTAAAAAATTTTCTACGCGCTTCTAGAGATCCCCAACTCGGTCGTTCCTCCCTCTTGAGGATGACGAACCAACCTATTGAAAGATAATTAAAATATCGGCAATAAAAAAGACTGCCATTTCTGGCAGTCTTTTAAAATTTTCAGATTGTTTTTTAGGACAATCTACACATCCAGGTTAGCAACCTTCAATGCGTTTTCCTCGATGAAGTTACGACGCGGCTCAACTTGGTCACCCATTAGTGTGGTGAACAGCTGGTCTGCACCGACTGCATCTTCGATCGTTACTTGCATCATGCGACGCGTCTCTGGGTCCATAGTGGTTTCCCAAAGCTGATCTGGGTTCATCTCACCTAGACCTTTGTATCGCTGTAGGCTTAGGCCACGACGAGACTCTTTCACTAACCAGTTCAGAGCATCAACAAAGTTGTTCACCTCTTGAGTACGCTCACCACGCTTGATGTATGCGCCCTCTTCGATTAGACCATCTAGAGCCTCAGATAAGCTCGCTAGCTTGTCGTACTCTTTCGAGTTGAACAGCTCAACGCTCAATGCGTGCTCGTGTGTCACACCGTGTGTACGAACAACAACTTTAGGTAGGCTTAGACCCAGCTCTTCGTGTTTCTCAACTTCTAGCGAGTACTGGCTTGCACCAACTTCTTTCGCGTTCAGTTGCTCAACAAGCTGTTTGCCCCACGCTTCAACTGCAGCTTCGTCATGACACTGCTCTGCCGTTAGGCGTGGCATGTAGATCATTTCGTGCATCAGTGCGTGTGGGTAACGACGGCTCATACGCTCCACCAGCTTAATGCCAGAGTTGTATTGTTGAACCAGCTTCTCTAGCGCTTCACCTGCCAATGCTGGCGCATCTGCATTTACGTGAAGTGCTGCGTTATCAAGAGCCAATGCCACTTGGTATTGGTTCATTGCGTCTTCGTCTTTAATGTACTGCTCTTGCTTACCTTTCTTCACTTTGTAAAGCGGTGGCTGAGCGATGTACACGTAGCCGCGCTCGATAAGCTCAGGCATTTGACGGTAGAAGAAAGTCAACAGTAGCGTACGAATGTGCGAACCATCGACGTCGGCATCGGTCATGATGATGATGTTGTGGTAACGCAGTTTATCTGGGTTGTACTCATCGCGACCGATACCACAGCCAAGTGCTGTGATCAGCGTTGCTACTTCTTGTGAAGACAGCATCTTATCGAAGCGCGCTTTTTCAACGTTCAGGATCTTACCTTTCAGCGGTAGGATAGCCTGGTTCTTACGGTTACGGCCTTGTTTTGCGGAGCCGCCTGCCGAGTCACCCTCCACTATGTATAGTTCAGAGAGTGCTGGGTCTTTCTCCTGACAGTCAGCCAGTTTACCTGGTAGGCCTGCTAGGTCTAACGCGCCTTTACGACGAGTCATTTCACGAGCTTTACGCGCTGCATCACGTGCACGTGCTGCATCGATAATCTTAGTACAAACCGTTTTCGCTTCCGCTGGGTTCTCAATTAGGAACTCAGACAGCTTCTCACCCATCGCCTGCTCAACCGCAGATTTCACTTCAGAAGAAACCAGCTTGTCTTTGGTTTGGCTTGAGAACTTAGGATCTGGCACTTTCACCGAGATAACCGCAGTTAGACCTTCACGTGCATCATCACCTGAAGTCGCTGTCTTCGCTTTCTTAGAGAAGCCTTCTTTGTCCATGAAGCTGTTCAGTGTGCGCGTTAGCGCTGCACGGAAGCCCGCAAGGTGAGTACCACCATCGCGTTGAGGAATGTTGTTGGTGAAACAGTAGATGTTCTCTTGGTAGCCATCATTCCATTGCATCGCTACTTCGACAGTGATGCCATCATCACGCTCATTATCGAAGTGGAAGATTTTCTGGATGATTGGTGTTTTGTTGGTGTTTAGGTGCTCAACAAACGCTTGGATACCACCTTCAAACATGAAGTGGTCACCTTTGTCTTCTTCACGCTCATCACGTAGCTTGATTGATACGCCTGAGTTTAGGAAAGAAAGCTCACGCAGACGCTTCGCTAGAATGTCGTAGTGGAATTCGGTGTTAGAGAACGTCTCTTCACTTGGCCAGAAACGAATCTCTGTACCCGTTTTGTCCGTCTCACCAATCACAGCTAGTGGCGCTTGAGGCTCACCGTGGTGATAGGTTTGAGTATGGATTTGACCACCGCGGTGGATAGTAAGAGTAACCTGCTTCGACAGTGCGTTTACTACAGAAACACCTACACCGTGCAGACCACCCGATACCTTGTATGAGTTGTCATCGAACTTACCACCCGCGTGAAGAACCGTCATGATTACTTCCGCTGCAGATACCTGCTCTTCTGGGTGCATTTCGGTAGGGATACCACGGCCGTCATCGCGAACAGAAACCGAGTTATCGTCATGAATAGTAACAATGATGTCATTACAGTGACCAGCAAGTGCTTCATCAATAGAGTTATCTACCACCTCGAAGACCATGTGGTGCAGACCGGTACCATCATCCGTGTCGCCAATGTACATTCCAGGACGCTTACGTACCGCATCCAGACCCTTCAGTACTTTAATACTCGATGAATCGTAATTATCTGACATAGTTACTCTCTGACTAATTATCCTTGCTCTATTTTGCCATGTTCCACATGAAACATCCTGCTATTTTCATCATGCATGTCGGCAATCTGATCAGCGGTAATAGAGCTTACAAAAACTTGTGCCTGGGTCGCCTTTAAACACTCCGCAAGGCGTGCTCGGCGTTGGCTATCTAATTCGGAAGCGAAGTCATCTATTAAGTAGACGCACTGCTTACCTGTCATCTGGGTGAGGTGTTGGCCTTGAGCCACGCGCAGCGCGCACACCATCAACTTCAGTTGACCTCGTGACAAGACATCCTCCACTGGAGTGCCGTTCACTTTTATCTTTAGATCCGCTTTGTTTGGCCCACTAAAGGTGTAACCAAGCTGCTGATCCCTTTCAAAATTCTTCTCTAGTATCTCGGCATAGGGCGTATCTTTGTCCCAGCCGCGATAGTAGTTAATCTTTATCTCAAACTCTGGCAAGAAGGTGGCGCAAATCTCTTCTGCGACCTGTTTAAGCTGTTCAACATAGGTTGCTCGCCACTGACTGATGTTTTCTGCCAATCGCGCCAGTTCCTGATCCCAGTAGCTGAGCTCGCGATAGTGGGTGGCTGTTTTGAGCAGCGCGTTACGTTGCTTATTAAGACGCTTCACTCGCCCCCATGCATCGTAAAAACCAGATTCGCTGTGAAACACGCCCCAGTCAATAAAGGCGCGGCGATGTTTCGGCCCATCCGTCAGTAAATCAAACCCTTCTGGGTGAATCAACTGCAAAGGCAAGACTTGCGCTAATTGCGCCAGCTTTTGTCCAGATTGACCGCCTATTTTAACCTCTGTTGTGCCATCGCGCTGCTTATTAATGCCAATAGGCAGCTCAAATTGATCCGAGGTCAAAAAACGGCCGTGAACAAACAGCTCACTACACTCATTTTGGATGATGCGACCAGTTAAGGAGCTCTTAAAAGAGCGGCCATGTCCGAGCAGATAAATCGCTTCGAGGACACTGGTTTTACCGCTGCCGTTCGCCCCTATAAGAAAGTTAAAGCCTGATGACGGTTGAATGTCACAGGCTTCAATATTTCTAAACTGCTTAACGATCAGACGAGAGAGTGGCATAACGTCATCATATTAATCATTAACGACGGCACCATCTCTATAGACGGATAGGCATAACAACGTACATCGCGCTGTCATCTTGTGCGTTCTCAATCAGTGCACTGGCGTTGGCATCCGACATAGAAACACGAACCTGTTCACAGCGTAGAGTGTTCAATACATCCAGAACATAGCTTACGTTGAAGCCGATCTCTAGCGCGTCACCTTCGTAGTTCACGTCTAGCATCTCTTCCGCTTCTTCTTGCTCTGGGTTGTTCGCCGTAATGCGCATTTCGCTATCCGCAAGATTCACACGCACGCCACGGAATTTTTCATTCGATAGAATTGCAGCACGAGAGAAAGCAGAGCGCAGTTCATCACAGCTAGTTTCTAGCGTTTTGGTAGTATTTTGCGGCATTACGCGGCGATAATCAGGGAAACGACCATCAACAAGCTTAGAAGTGAAGACATAGTTGTTCACCTCAGCACGAACGTTTGAGCTACCAATTTGCAGCGTTACCGGCAGCTCTGGTGCATCTAATAGCTTAACGAGCTCTTGAACACCCTTACGAGGCACGATGATCTGCTTCTGTGCGAAATCAGCACCAAGCTGAGCTTGAGATACCGCCATACGGTGACCATCGGTCGCAACGCTACGTAGCGTTGAGCCTTCAATCTCAAACAACATACCGTTGAGGTAGTAACGAACATCTTGGTTCGCCATTGAGAATTGTGTCTTCTCAATCAGACCACGGAGTTCTGCTTGTGTCACAGACACTTCAACTTCGCTGCTCCAGTCTTCAATATTTGGGAAATCAGCCGCCGGTAGTGTTGCTAAAGAGAAACGGCTGCGGCCAGAGCGTACTTGAACACGGTCGCCATCGAGAACCACTGTGATCACTGAGCTATCTGGTAAACCGCGACAGATATCAAGGAACTTACGAGAAGGAACCGTGATGCTGCCCGCTTCAAACTCACCTTCTAATGTAACGCGACTCACCAACTCCACTTCTAGATCGGTGGCGGTCATTGATAATACGTTATCTTCAACCTTGATCAGTAGGTTACCTAGGATTGGCAGGGTTGGTCGACCACCCAGTGCGCCAGAGACTTGTTGTAACGGCTTAATCAGGTGACTGCGTTCAATGGTAAATTTCATAGCTTGCTCTTAAGGTATCAAGGGCGGCCCGTTATCCAACGAGCGGCCGATATTCTGTTATCTCTGGTTAAGAATACTGTGTATTAAGAAGAAAGGGTACGGATCAGGTTAGAATAGTCTTCTTTAATGTCGTGGCTCTCTTCACGAAGCTGAGCAATTTTACGACACGCGTGCAGAACCGTGGTGTGGTCACGACCACCAAATGCATCACCAATCTCAGGTAAGCTGTGGTTGGTTAGCTCTTTCGCCAGTGCCATCGCCAATTGACGTGGGCGCGCAACCGAGCGAGAACGACGCTTAGACAGTAAGTCCGCTACTTTAATCTTGTAGTACTCCGCCACTGTCTTCTGAATATTATCGATAGTAACCAGCTTCTCTTGCAGTGCCAGTAGGTCACGCAGCGCTTCACGTACAAAATCGATGGTGATTGGACGGCCTGTGAAGTTTGCGTTAGCAATGACACGGTTCAATGCACCTTCAAGCTCACGGACGTTTGAGCGCAGTCGCTTAGCGATAAAGAATGCCACTTCATCAGCCAAGTGAATCTGGTGGTCTTCCGCTTTCTTCATCAAGATCGCAACGCGAGTCTCTAGTTCAGGTGGCTCGATCGCAACCGTTAGGCCCCAACCGAAACGAGATTTAAGACGATCCTCTACCCCGTTGATCTCTTTTGGATAACGGTCAGAAGTTAGAATGATCTGTTGATTGCCTTCCAGTAGCGCATTAAAAGTATGGAAGAACTCTTCTTGAGAACGCTCTTTATTGGCAAAGAATTGGATGTCATCGATAAGCAGTGCATCAACACTACGGTAGTAGCGTTTGAATTCTTCAATCGCGTTGTTTTGTAGCGCCTTTACCATATCCTGAACAAAACGCTCAGAGTGCATGTACACCACTTTAGCGTTCGGCTTACCATCAACAATCGCATTACCTACCGCGTGCAATAGGTGAGTTTTACCTAGGCCGGTACCGCCATATAGAAATAGTGGGTTGTAAGCTGCGCCTGGGTTATCCGCAACTTGGCGTGCTGCTGCTAAGCCAAGTTGGTTCGACTTACCCTCAACGAAGTTGTTGAACTTGTGTTTAGGGTTCACGTTTGAACGGTGGTTAAGGTCGACCTCTGCTGCAGGCTCTTCATCATCCCATGTCTTGTGAACAGGTTTACGAGCTTGAAGTTGTGCCGGAGCCGAAGATTCAGCTGCAACATCAGCGGCTGTGCGCGCTGGCTTAGGGGCTGCAGGCTTAGGCGCCGATACCGGTTTACTTCCCACTTCAAAATGAAGATGTGGGATATCGTTACCGCAATACTCTTGCAGTAGACGGTTAATGCTATTTAGGTACTTATCACGCACCCAATCCAACACGAAGCGGTTCGGTGCAAATAGAGTAAGAGTATTGTCATTGAGCTCCGCTTGTAACGGACGAACCCACATACTGAATTCTGTAGCTGGTAGCTCTTCTTGAAGCTGTTGCAAACATTGCAACCAAAGCGAAGATGACACGGTGCCCCCACTCTATTTAAGTTATTTGAAATGACGGGCAATTTTACCTGTTGATAAATCAGATCGCCAGCAATTGATCGCGGATCCAGTGAATAAGATCCAAGTTATTCACAATAATTTTAGCCAAAATGTCTGGATCCACACAAATTGCCCCAAATTTACTCACATAATGATCCACTTATGCCCGGATCCTGTCTAGTTATCCCCAAAATTAGAATTCAATCTGGTTATGGTTAATAACATCTGGTTATTTATTCTATTGACTGTTTTCCCAGTAACATCTCACCCCATAATGATAAGGAGTTACCAAATGAAAAACTGGGTTAAAGCTGCAATTGCGGCTATCGCACTATCTGCTGCTACTGTTCAAGCTGCCACTGAAGTAAAAGTAGGCATGTCTGGCCGTTATTTCCCGTTCACGTTTGTGAAGCAAGATAAGCTACAAGGCTTTGAAGTGGATCTGTGGGATGAAATTGGTAAACGTAATGACTACAAAGTGGAGTACGTAACAGCGAACTTCTCTGGTCTATTCGGTCTTCTTGAAACAGGTCGTATCGATACGATCTCAAACCAAATCACAATGACAGACGCACGTAAGGCAAAATACCTATTTGCTGACCCGTACGTGGTTGATGGCGCACAGATTACTGTACGTAAAGGTAACGACAGCATTAAAGGCATTGAAGACCTAGATGGTAAAACCGTTGCGGTTAACCTAGGCTCAAACTTTGAACAGCTGCTACGTAACTACGACAAAGACGGCAAAATCAATGTAAAAACTTACGACACAGGTATTGAGCACGATGTAGCACTAGGTCGCGCAGATGCTTTTGTTATGGACCGCCTATCAGCTCTTGAGCTAATCAAGAAAACAGGTCTACCGTTGCAACTAGCAGGTCAACCTTTCGAAACTATCGAAAACGCATGGCCATTTGTTGATAACGAAAACGGTAAGAAGCTTCAAGCAGAAGTAAACGAAGCACTTGCAGCTATGCGTGCTGACGGTACGCTAGAGAAAATCTCTGAGAAGTGGTTTGGTGCGGACATTACTAAGAAGTAATTACTCACTCTAAACAGCCATAACCCACTGCTTTTCTCTGCAGTGGGTTTTTCTTTTTCTAGTCACTAATAACCACAACACATTACCCAACGCCTGACATAACCAAACGAGATAGATTATGGGATTTGACTTTAATTACATGCTGGAGTTGCTACCGATACTGTTTAAGTATCTAGGCACAACCATGGAGATGGCAATATGGGGCCTATTCTTTGCCCTGATCCTGTCTGTGATACTAGCAAACATTCGTGTATTCAAAATCCCAGTACTGGATCAACTCAGCCAACTCTATATTAGCTTCTTCCGTGGTACCCCACTGCTGGTACAGCTATTCTTGCTTTACTACGGCTTACCGCAAGTGTTCCCATGGATGGTTGGCTTAGATGCCTTCAGTGCCGCTGTTATTGGTTTAACATTGCACTTCGCCGCCTACATGGCAGAGAGTATTCGTGCCGCGATTATTGGTATCGACCGCAGCCAAATGGAGGCGAGCCTTTCGGTAGGTATGACGACCAGTCAGGCGATGCGCCGCGTGATCCTGCCACAGGCGACACGTGTCGCTCTACCGTCACTGATGAACTACTTCATTGATATGATTAAGTCGACCTCGCTTGCCTTCACCCTTGGTGTGGCTGAAATTATGGCAAAAGCGCAAATGGAGGCCTCTTCAAGCTTCCGCTTCTTCGAAGCGTTCTTAGCCGTGGCACTTATCTACTGGGGCGTAGTGGTAATTTTAACTCGCATCCAACTATGGGCCGAAGCGAAACTGAATAAGGCGTATGCACGATGATCAAATTAGAAAATATCCACAAGCAGTTTGGAGAGACGGAAGTCCTTAAAGGTATCGACCTTGAAATCCAACAAGGTGAGATTATCGTCATCATCGGTTCGAGTGGTACTGGCAAGTCAACCCTATTACGTTGCGTGAACTTTCTAGAGCACGCCGATCAGGGCTCGATTGCGATTGATGACATCAAGGTGGACGTTGAAAATCACACCAAAGCAGAGGTGTTAGCGCTGCGTCGCAAGACCGGCTTTGTCTTCCAAAACTACGCTCTATTTGCGCATCAAACTGCCAAGCAAAACATCGCTGAAGGTTTGATCACGGTACGAGGTTGGAAGAAGCAGCAAGCCTATGAAAAAGCACAACAAATACTTGATGATATTGGTCTAGGCGACAAAGCTGATAGCTACCCTGCGGCGCTCTCAGGCGGCCAACAACAGCGTGTGGGTATTGGCCGAGCCATGGCCCTTCAACCAGAGCTACTTCTGTTCGATGAACCGACTTCTGCACTCGATCCTGAATGGGTCGGTGAAGTACTTAACCTAATGAAAAAACTGGCAAATCAGCATCAAACCATGCTGGTGGTTACCCATGAAATGCAGTTCGCGAGAGAAGTCGCGGATCGAGTGATCTTCATGGCTGACGGCCACATTGTCGAGCAAGGATCTCCACAGGATATTTTTGGTAATCCACAAGATCCTAAATTAAAAAAATTCCTAAATAAGGTTGGGATCGAGTAAGGATCCTTGAGATTTTAGAGATTCTACGTATAATCCCCCGACCGGAATTTTAGTTAACCCAATCATTGACACTTTTTGTGACAGTGATTACAATTCCGCCTCTTTGTTGAGAGGCGTCGGTTCTCCTTTCTTTATATAAAGAGGGAAACAATGCCCACGCCGGGTTTAACAAAAACCTAAAACTACTGATCAGTAAGGTAATTACAATGAAACGCACTTTTCAACCTACAGTTCTAAAGCGTAAGCGTACTCACGGTTTCCGTGCTCGCATGGCTACTAAGAACGGTCGCGCAACAATCAATGCACGTCGTGCAAAAGGCCGTAAGCGTCTTTCTAAGTAATCTTTGATTATTTTGAAAAAGCTAGCCTTCGGTCGGGAGTTACGCTTGTTAACTCCCGAACATTATCAAAATGTCTTCAAGCAAGCTCATCGAGCTGGCTCCCCTCATTTCACCATCATTGCTCGTAAAAACTCTCTTTCAAATCCTCGTCTTGGATTAGCCGTTCCGAAAAAGCAGATTAAAACCGCCGTTGGTCGCAATAAATTTAAGCGCCTATGCCGTGAAAGCTTTCGTAACAATCAACACAAACTTCCTAACAAAGATTTTGTTGTTATTGCTAAAAAGAGCGCGCAAGATTTGAGCAATGAAGAAATGTTCAAATTATTAGACAAATTATGGCTTCGCCTGTCTCGCCCTTCGCGTGGTTAGCGCTAATACCTATCTATTTTTATAGATGGTTCATTAGTCCACTCATTGGCCCTCGCTGCCGATTTACTCCAACCTGCTCTTTATATGCGATAGAAGCGTTGAAAGCTCACGGTTTTGTAAAAGGGTGTTGGTTATCAGGCAAACGTCTATTAAAATGCCATCCTTTGAACGAAGGGGGCTATGACCCCGTTCCACCAGTCCAAAAACAAGACAGAGATAAATAACGATGGATTCTCAACGTAATATCCTGTTAATCGCACTGGCTCTGGTATCTTTCTTACTTTTCCAACAGTGGAACGTAGCGAAGAACCCAGCACCACAAGCGGTTGAGCAGGCACAATCTGGCAGCACTCTACCAGCGCCATCTTATGCAGACGACCTAGATCCAGCTCCGGGTCAAGTTGCTTCAGCAAAAGCTATCACAGTAACCACTGATGTACTGACTCTGTCAATTGATACGGTTGGTGGCGACGTGGTATCGGCAAGCCTTAACGACTACTCTGCTGAATACGATTCAGAAGACAGCTTTGTTCTACTTAAGAACGAACCTGGTCACCAATTCATCGCTCAAAGTGGTCTTGTTGGCCCACAAGGTATCGACCTAAGCAGCACGAACCGTCCAAGCTACACAGTTTCAGCTGACAGCTTCACACTGGCGGATGGTCAAGATGAACTACGCATCCCAATGACCTACCAAGCGAATGGCCTTGATTACACGAAAACATTCATCCTTAAGCGCGGCAGCTACGCGATTGATGTTGAATACGATGTCGTGAACAACTCAGGCAACAACGCAACATTTGGTATGTACGCTCACCTACGTCAAAACGTAATGGATGACGGCGGTAGCCTAACAATGCCAACTTACCGTGGTGGTGCTTACTCTACGGAAGATACGCGTTACAAAAAATACAGCTTCGACGACATGCAAGATCGCAACCTGTCTCTTAACCTAGCAAACGGTCAAGGTTGGGCAGCGATGATCCAACACTACTTTGCGAGTGCATGGATCCCACGCGACGAAGCAGGCAGCAACCTTTACACTCGTGTAATTGGCAACCTTGGCGACATCGGTGTTCGCATGCCAAACAAGACGATTGCAAATGGCGACCAAGCAAACTTCACAGCAACACTATGGGTTGGTCCAAAACTTCAAGACCAAATGGCTGAAGTTGCTCCGAACCTAGACCTAGTAGTGGACTACGGCTGGCTATGGTTTATTGCTAAACCACTTCATACTCTGCTTTCGTTCATCCAAGGCTTTGTATCGAACTGGGGTGTAGCGATCATCATCCTAACATTCATCGTTCGTGGTGCTATGTACCCACTAACGAAAGCTCAGTACACGTCTATGGCTAAAATGCGTATGCTTCAGCCTAAGCTGACTGCAATGCGTGAGCGTATTGGCGATGACCGTCAACGCATGAGCCAAGAAATGATGGAGCTTTACAAGAAAGAGAAAGTAAACCCACTAGGTGGCTGTTTACCTATTCTTCTACAAATGCCTATCTTCATTTCTCTATACTGGGCACTAATGGAGTCTGTTGAACTGCGTCACTCACCGTTCTTCGGTTGGATTACTGACCTTTCAGCACAAGACCCTTACTACATCTTGCCACTTCTAATGGGTGCTTCAATGTTCCTAATTCAGAAGATGAGCCCGACAACAGTAACGGATCCAATGCAGCAGAAGATCATGACCTTCATGCCGGTTATGTTCACATTCTTCTTCCTGTTCTTCCCATCTGGTCTGGTTCTTTACTGGCTAGTATCGAACATCGTAACTCTGATTCAGCAAACGCTTATCTACAAGCAGCTGGAGAAGAAAGGCTTACACTCTAAGTAAGCGTTACGCAGTCGGTAAGACTAAGAGTTAAAAGAAAGGCGGCCAAAAGGTCGCCTTTTTGTTTTGGGCTGATTACAATTCAGCTAATTAATTAATCGTGAGCGCCCTGTCGGCGTTCACTTGCTAGCAGGCACAACTATGACTACAGATACGATTGTTGCTCAAGCGACCGCGCCCGGGCGTGGTGGTGTCGGTATTATCCGCGTTTCAGGCCCACAGGCAGCTCAGGTTGCTCTAGAGGTCACTGGTAAGGTTTTAAAACCTCGCTACGCTGAGTACCTGCCATTCAAATCTCATGATGGTATTGAGTTAGACCAAGGTATTGCCCTTTACTTCCCTAACCCGCACTCCTTCACAGGTGAAGATGTTCTTGAGCTTCAAGGTCACGGTGGCCCTGTGGTTATGGACATGTTGATTAAACGCATCCTAACCATCTCAGGTGTACGTGCTGCACGTCCGGGCGAGTTCTCAGAGCGCGCATTCCTCAATGACAAAATGGATTTAACCCAAGCAGAAGCGATTGCTGACCTGATTGATGCAAGCTCTGAAGAAGCGGCAAAATCGGCGCTCCAGTCACTGCAGGGTGAATTCTCAAAGCGCATCAACACGCTGGTGGAGTCACTGATCCACTTACGTATCTATGTTGAGGCGGCAATCGACTTCCCAGAAGAAGAGATCGACTTCCTAGCCGACGGTAAAGTAAGTGCTGACTTACAGGCTATCATCGACAACTTGGAAGCGGTTCGCCAAGAGGCTAACCAAGGTGCCATCATGCGTGAAGGCATGAAGGTGGTGATTGCTGGTCGTCCTAATGCGGGTAAATCGAGCCTACTCAACGCACTATCTGGTAAAGAGTCCGCTATCGTAACTGATATTGCTGGTACCACACGTGACGTACTGCGTGAACATATCCACATTGATGGCATGCCACTGCATATCATCGATACTGCAGGCCTGCGTGACGCATCTGATGAAGTCGAGAAAATCGGTATTGAGCGTGCTTGGGAAGAGATTGAACAAGCAGACCGAGTGCTATTTATGGTGGATGGCACAACCACAGACGCGACCGACCCGAAAGATATCTGGCCTGATTTTGTTGATCGCCTACCAGCTAACATCGGTATGACAGTGATCCGTAATAAAGCCGATCAAACGGGTGAAGAGCTGGGGATCTGTCATGTGAATGACCCTACGCTCATTCGTCTATCGGCGAAAACAGGCCAAGGCATTGATTCTCTTCGTAATCATCTAAAAGAATGCATGGGCTTTGCTGGTGGCCATGAGGGCGGCTTCATGGCACGCCGACGCCACCTTGATGCACTGGAACGCGCATCAGAGCACCTGGATATTGGCCAGCAACAGCTTGAAGGCTATATGGCAGGTGAAATTTTGGCAGAAGAGCTGCGTATTGCTCAACAGCACCTTAACGAGATTACCGGTGAGTTCAGCTCAGATGACCTACTCGGTCGCATCTTCTCTTCTTTCTGTATTGGTAAATAAAAAAATAGGGTGAGCATAGCTCGCCCTTTTTATAAGGAAATATCCATGATCCACATTATTACGGGCAGCACACTCGGTGGGGCTGAATACGTTGGTGATCACCTAAATGATCTGCTCGAAGAACAAGATCAGGCGATCACACTCCACAATCAACCTGAGTATGCATCGATCCCGCAGCAAGATACTTGGTTGATCGTTACATCAACCCATGGTGCAGGTGAATTCCCAGACAATATCAAGCCATTCATTGCCGATCTGACCGAGCAAGCACCTCAACTCGATAAGGTTCGTTTTGCTGTGATTGCGATTGGTGACTCAAGCTACGATACCTTCTGCGCCGCAGGCCAAGCCGCCCATGAGTTATTAACAAATCTTGGCGCACAAGCGATTTCTGACTGTTTTACCATCGATGTATTGGAGACTCCGGTACCCGAAGACGCTGCAGAAGAGTGGTTTAACAATCATAGTGAGCAGTTTTAGAGCTCTATAATCGATAAGAAAGCGGCTTTCGCCGCTTTTTTTGTACCCAAAACCACCAGCTGTGAATAACTTTTACCAATGAAATGGCACTTTTTTCTTATTTATTGCCATTTTCCTTGTGGATAAGATCATAGAAATACAGTGATTAACCTATAGTTATCCAAATAACAACTTAAGATCACTTTTTGGGGTGTGCATAAGTGGCCTTTTTGATCCCAGCTAATCCTCATCCTGATCAAAATTAGATCACACCATTTGATCCAAAAAAGATCCATGATCTTGTTGATCATTTTTGAGTTATCCACAGAACCTCTCGATCCTAATAATAGATCCAATAAAAGATCTCTTTAAAGATCTTATCTATATTAATTAAAAATAGCGTTCCTGAAAAATTCCAAAAACGTTTTCTCACGCTATGAAAACAGGTAGAATATCGCTCCTTTTTATCTGTCTAGAAATCGTTTGAATACCTGAGGTCGGTTCATGCTTTATCACGAAAAATTTGACGTCATCGTAGTCGGTGGCGGCCATGCAGGAACGGAAGCCGCACTCGCATCTGCGCGTACTGGTCAAAGTACGTTACTCCTTACTCACAATATCGACACCCTGGGACAAATGTCTTGTAACCCAGCGATTGGTGGTATTGGTAAGGGACACTTAGTAAAAGAAGTCGATGCAATGGGTGGATTGATGGCTCAAGCCATTGATCATGCAGGTATTCAATTCCGTACTCTTAACGCCTCTAAGGGACCTGCGGTTCGTGCTACGCGCGCTCAAGCTGACCGTGCCCTGTACAAAGCGTACGTTCGCAGCACCTTAGAAAACACACCAAACCTGACTCTGTTCCAACAGTCAGTGGATGATTTGATCGTAGAACAGGATCAAGTCGTCGGTGTTGTGACGCAAATGGGACTAAAATTCAATGCTAAGGCTGTGGTATTAACGGTTGGTACATTCCTAGGCGGTAAGATCCACATAGGTATGGAAAGCTCATCAGGTGGTCGCGCGGGTGATCCGCCATCGATCACATTGGCTCAGCGTCTGCGTGATCTTCCTTTCCGTGTTGATCGCCTTAAAACGGGTACTCCACCGCGTATTGATGCTCGCAGCGTCGATTTCTCTGAACTTGAGGTTCAGCACGGTGACAACCCAACACCTGTTTTCTCATTCATGGGTAACCGTGCGCAGCAGCCACGCCAAATCCCGTGTTATATCACGCACACTAATGAATCTACTCATGAAGTGATTCGCAACAACCTAGACCGCAGCCCAATGTATGCGGGCGTGATTGAGGGTATCGGTCCACGTTACTGTCCTTCTATCGAAGATAAGGTGATGCGTTTTGCAGATAAGAACAGCCACCAGATTTTCATCGAGCCAGAAGGCCTAACCACGCACGAGCTATACCCAAATGGTATCTCGACCAGCTTGCCATTCGATGTTCAGGTGCAGATTGTTCGCTCAATGAAAGGCTTCGAGAATGCACATATCGTGCGTCCAGGCTACGCAATTGAGTACGATTTCTTTGATCCACGTGATTTAAAACAGACCTACGAGACTAAGTTTATCAAGGGTCTATTCTTTGCGGGCCAAATCAACGGTACCACTGGTTACGAAGAAGCAGCAGCGCAAGGCTTAATGGCCGGTTTGAACGCAAGTCTGTTTACTCAAGGCAAAGAAGGTTGGAGCCCACGTCGTGATCAGGCTTACATGGGCGTATTGATTGACGACCTATCCACCATGGGTACTAAAGAACCGTATCGCATGTTTACTTCGCGTGCTGAATACCGTCTGTTACTGCGTGAAGACAACGCCGATATCCGTTTGACGGAGAAATCTCGTGAACTTGGTTTGATTGACGATGCGCGCTGGGCGCGTTTCAACGAGAAAATCGAGAACATGGAAAAAGAGCGTCAGCGCCTGAAAGAGACTTGGATTAACCCGAAATCTGAAGACATCGATGCACTTAACCAGATCCTAAAAACGCCAATGTCGCGTGAAGCGAGCGGTGAGGATCTTCTGCGTCGTCCAGAAATGACTTATTCACAACTGACGGCTCTGGATCGTTTTGCTCCAGCTTTAGACGATCAACAAGCTGCAGAACAGGTTGAAATCCAAGTGAAATACGAGGGTTACATTCAGCGTCAGCAAGATGAGATCGAAAAGTCGCTGCGTCACGAAAACACCAAACTGCCTGTTGATCTCGATTACAGCCAAGTGAAAGGCCTATCAAACGAAGTGGTGCTTAAGCTTTCAACGGCGAAACCAGAATCGATCGGCATCGCTTCTCGAATTTCTGGTATTACGCCAGCAGCGATTTCTATCCTGTTGGTTTACTTAAAGAAACATGGCCTACTGAAGAAAGGTGAGGAAGCATAATGAGCGCACTACGCGAAAAACTGGATCTCCTGATCAGCCAGACCGACCTAGAAGTATCAGATAAACAACGTGGCCAACTGGTTGGTTACGTTGAACTGCTCAATAAATGGAACAAGGCGTATAACCTAACTTCGGTTCGCGACCCGATGGACATGATGGTGAAACATATCTTAGATAGCATCATTGTCAGCACTCACTTACAGGGTAAGCGTTTTATTGATGTCGGTACGGGTCCAGGCCTTCCTGGTATCCCGCTCTCAATTATGAATCCTGATTGTGAGTTTTTCTTGTTGGATAGCCTTGGAAAGCGTATTCGTTTTATCAAGCAAGTCGTACATGAGCTGGGTATCGACAACGTGACACCTGTTCAAAGTCGCGTTGAAGAGTTCCAGCCAGAAGAAAAGTTTGACGCTGTGCTCAGTCGTGCGTTTGCATCAATGACAGACATGGTTGAGTGGTGTCATCATTTACCTAAAGAGCAATCCGGTGTATTTTTGGCTCTTAAAGGACAACATCCTAGAGACGAAATGGACCAGTTACCGGACTGGTGTTCAGTAACTGACATCAAAGCTTTGCAAGTTCCAGAGCTTGATGGAGAGCGTCATCTAGTAACGTTATCGCGTCAGGGATAATCAGCGAGGCCATAGTGGGTAGAATTGTAGCAATTGCCAACCAGAAAGGTGGTGTAGGAAAAACAACAACTTGCATTAATTTGGCAGCCTCTATGGCCGCCACAAAGCGCAAAGTTTTGGTTGTCGATCTCGATCCACAGGGTAATGCCACTATGGCAAGCGGTGTTGATAAGTATCAGGTTGAAGCAACTGCTTACGATTTACTGGTTGAAGACACACCTTTTGATGAGGTAGTTTGCCGCAGTACGTCGGGAAACTACGATCTCATCGCAGCCAACGGTGATGTTACCGCGGCTGAAATCAAGTTGATGGAAGTGTTTGCGCGTGAAGTGAGGCTTAAGAATGCCCTCGCGTCAGTTCGCGATAACTATGATTTCATCTTTATTGATTGCCCCCCTTCTCTAAACCTTCTTACAATTAATGCGATGGCTGCGGCGGACTCTGTTTTGGTTCCGATGCAGTGTGAATACTTTGCGTTAGAGGGTTTAACTGCCTTGATGGATACCATCAGTAAACTGGCAGCTGTTGTGAATGAGAATCTGAAGATCGAAGGCTTACTTCGTACTATGTATGATCCTCGCAACCGCTTGTCGAATGAAGTATCTGATCAACTCAAGAAGCATTTTGGTAGCAAGGTCTACCGAACTGTGATCCCTAGAAATGTACGTCTTGCTGAGGCTCCAAGCCATGGCAAACCAGCGATGTACTACGACAAATATTCCGCCGGTGCAAAAGCCTACTTGGCACTTGCTGGTGAGATGTTACGTCGTGAAGAAGTCCCAGTTTAAATCAAACCAAAGGAATTCGCTCAATGTCTAAACGTGGTTTAGGAAAAGGGCTAGATGCATTACTTGCAACTAGCTCAATGGCTCGTGAAAAACAGCAAGTCGCTTCTCATAGTCAGGCTCTCTCTGCCGATGGTGAGTTAACCGAACTTGCGATTGGCAGCTTGAAGCCAGGTGTCTATCAGCCACGTAAAGACATGGCGCCAGACGCGCTTGAAGAGTTAGCGGCGTCGATTCAATCTCAAGGCATCATCCAGCCGATCGTTGTTCGTCCACTATCGCAAGATCACTATGAGATCATTGCCGGTGAGCGTCGTTGGCGTGCAGCTCGCCAAGCAGGCCTAAAGCAGGTGCCATGTTTGGTGAAAAAGGTTGAAGATCGCGCGGCAATTGCGATGGCTCTGATTGAGAACATTCAGCGTGAAGACTTGAATGTCATCGAAGAGGCGCAAGCGCTAGAGCGTCTACAGAACGAGTTTGAACTAACGCATCAGAAGGTCGCTGAAGTGATTGGTAAATCACGCACTACAGTGAGTAACCTTCTACGTCTCAATCAGCTAGCAGCACCAGTGAAAGAGTTGGTGGTGACTAAGCAGCTTGAAATGGGTCATGCTCGCGCATTGTTGGCGCTCGAAGGCGAGCAACAAGTCGAGGCAGCGAACACCGCTGCACGCAAGCAATTGACGGTTCGCCAGACCGAACAACTTGTCAAAAAGTGCCTAAAACCAGAGGTTGAAGCGGAAACTCAGCCGCAAGACCAAGAAGCCATCGAACTTTCACGAAGACTGACGGAAAAATTGCAAGCAAACGTTACAATTGTCCGAACTGGTACAGGAAAGTCAAAAGTGACGATTACACTTGATGAGCCTCACAAATTAGAGCAACTTATTGCCAAGCTAGAGGACTAAATGAGATAATTGACTTAGGTCAATAATGTAATAAACAATAATTTTCGTACGAAAGTTGTCGGTTTGTATACAAAAATGTAAATGATTGCTGCGTTTTTATTGCAATCAGTTTGGCTGAACGTATAATTTTCGCCAATTTCTCAGCACGCTTTTAAGCGGTGGTAAGTGGGCTTAAAAGAGGAACGAATACATGGTAGCGGCGTTAGCAAGACCAGGACGAGTGCTTGCAAAGCAAATGTTATTGATCGAGCTTAGCGCGGTTATATTAGTGGCGGTGGGGTTAGGTTTAGCTGTTAATCCTGATTGGGGTTTTGCTTCACTGGTGGGTGGCGGTATTTTTGTCATTGCCAATGTGGTGTTTTGTGTGTGTGCTTTTCTTTTTTGTGGGGCGCGTGCAACGAAACTGGTTGCAGCGTCGTTCTATGCAGGCGAAGCATTAAAAATCTTAATCACAGTTTTACTATTCTCTATTGTCTACATGTATATGCAGGTGGAATTAATTCCCCTCAAACTGACCTATTTACTGGCTCTCGGTATTAATATCTTTGCGCCAGTGCTTTTCATTAACAATAAGAAATAGGACGAGTTATGGCTGCGGCAACAGCATCCGGATACATTGAACACCACTTACAGAACCTGTCTTTAGCCAAGCTAGGTTTTGTAGAGGAGACAAGTTTCTGGAACGTACATATAGACAGTCTGTTCTTCTCTGTACTAACTGGTGCGTTATTCCTTTGGGTATTTCGCTCAGTAGCAAAGCAAGCAACAGCAGGTGTACCTGGTAAGCTTCAGTGTTTTGTCGAAATGGTAGTGGAATTCGTTGGTGACAACGTTAAAGAAACTTTCCATGGTCGCAACCCGCTGATCGCTCCACTAGCACTGACTATATTCTGCTGGATTATCTTAATGAACTTGATGGACCTAGTGCCTATTGATTTCTTACCATATCCTGCAGAGCATTGGCTAGGTATCCCTTACCTGAAAGTGGTTCCTACAGCTGATGTTAACATCACCATGGCAATGGCTTTGGGCGTTTTCGCTCTGATGATCTACTACAGCATCAAAGTGAAAGGGCTTGGCGGGTTTGCTAAAGAATTGGCATTACACCCATTCAATCACCCAATTATGATTCCATTCAACTTGGTACTTGAGGTAATTTCGTTACTAGCGAAGCCACTATCTCTAGGTATGCGTTTGTTTGGTAACATGTTTGCGGGTGAGGTTGTATTCATTCTTATCGCAGCGATGCTACCGTGGTACTTACAATGGGTAGGTGCTCTACCTTGGGCTATCTTCCACATCTTGGTTATTTTGATTCAAGCATTTGTTTTCATGATGTTGACAATTGTTTACCTATCAATGGCCCACGAAGATAGTGATCACTAAAAAAAATTTTTAAGCTTTATTCTAACTATTAATGTTAATCGGAGAACGTAAATGGAAACTGTACTAAGTTTTTCAGCAATTGCTGTTGCTATTATTGTTGGTCTTTGTGCCGTAGGTACTGCAATTGGTTTTGCAATTCTTGGTGGTAAATTCCTAGAAGGTGCTGCACGTCAACCTGAAATGGCTCCTATGCTTCAAGTTAAGATGTTCATCATCGCAGGTCTACTGGATGCGGTTCCAATGATCGGTATCGTAATCGCACTTCTATTCACTTTCGCAAACCCATTCGTTGGTCAACTAGGTTAATCACTTTTAACTTCAGACAAACTCAGGTTTGTCATTGATTAACACTAAGTCCGAATAGAGGGGTAGCTGTTGTGAATATGAACGCAACTCTGCTAGGTCAAGCGATTGCTTTTTCTATGTTTGTTTGGTTCTGCATGAAATATGTATGGCCACCAATCATGCAAGCAATTGAAGAGCGTCAGAAGAAAATTGCTGACGGTCTACAAGCAGCTGAACGTGCTGCTAAAGATTTGAACCTGGCACAAGCCAACGCTTCTGAACAACTGAAAGAAGCGAAGCGCACTGCAACTGAGGTTATTGATCAGGCAAATAAGCGTAAAGCACAAATTCTAGATGAAGCTCGTGAAGAAGCTCAGGCAGAACGCCAGAAGATTCTTGCTCAAGCAGAAGCTGAACTTGAAGCTGAACGTAAACGTGCACGTGATGACCTGCGCAAACAAGTCGCAACTCTGGCAATTGCTGGTGCTGAGAAAATCCTTGAACGTACTATCGACCAAGAAGTACACAAAGATGTTCTTGACAACATTACTGCAAAACTTTAATGCAAGGGGCTGAATATGTCTGATTTGACTACAATCGCACGCCCCTATGCTAAAGCAGCCTTTGACTTTGCGGTTGAGAAGGGCGAGCTAGACCAATGGGGTCAAATGCTTACTTTCGCAGCCGAGGTCGCACAAAACGATGATATTGTTAGCCTACTGAACAGTTCAACAACTGCCAGCAAGCTAGCTGAAATTTTCATTGTAATCTGCGGCGAACAATTTGATGCACATGGCCAAAACTTTATCAAAGTGATGGCAGAGAATGGCCGACTTAAGGCTCTTCCAGATGTATGTCACGAGTTCTTCGCTCTGAAAAAAGAGCACGAGAAAGAGATCGACGTTGAAGTAACTTCAGCAGTAGAACTTTCTAAAGAACAACTGGCAGATATCAGCAGCAAATTGGAACAGCGCCTAGAGCGCAAAGTTCAGCTGAATTGCAGTATAGATGAGACTCTACTTAGTGGAGTTATTATTCGAGCCGGAGACCTAGTCATCGATAACTCAGCTCGTGGTCGTCTAGACCGCCTGAGCGATGCATTGCAGTCTTAATGGGGATTGGAGCATGCAACTTAATTCCACGGAAATTAGCGATCTAATTAAACAACGTATCGAATCTTTCGACGTTGTTAGTGAAGCTCGCAACGAGGGTACTATCGTATCGGTAAGCGATGGTATTCTTAGCATTCACGGCCTAACGGACGTGATGCAAGGTGAAATGATTGAACTACCGGGTGGCCGCTACGCACTAGCACTTAACTTGAACCGTGATTCGGTTGGTGCTGTTGTAATGGGCCCATATGCTGACCTTCAGGAAGGCATGAAAGTTACAGGTACTGGCCGCATTCTTGAAGTGCCAGTAGGTCCAGAACTACTTGGTCGTGTTGTAAACACACTAGGTGAGCCAATTGATGGTAAAGGTCCTATCGAAGCGAAACTGACTTCGCCTGTAGAAGTAATTGCACCAGGTGTAATCGACCGTAAATCGGTAGACCAACCTGTACAAACTGGTTACAAGTCTGTTGACTCAATGATCCCAATCGGTCGTGGTCAGCGTGAGCTAGTAATCGGTGACCGTCAGACTGGTAAAACAGCGATGGCGATCGATGCGATTATCAACCAAAAAGATTCTGGTATTTTCTCTATCTACGTAGCAATCGGTCAGAAAGCATCGACTATCGCTAACGTAGTTCGCAAACTAGAAGAGCACGGCGCGCTAGAAAACACTATCGTTGTTGTTGCATCTGCTTCTGAATCTGCAGCGCTACAATACCTAGCGCCATACGCAGGTTGTGCGATGGGTGAATACTTCCGTGATCGCGGTGAAGACGCACTGATTGTTTATGATGATCTATCTAAGCAAGCGGTAGCTTACCGTCAGATCTCGCTACTACTTAAGCGTCCACCAGGCCGTGAAGCATTCCCGGGTGATGTATTCTACCTTCACTCTCGTCTACTAGAGCGTGCAGCTCGTGTAAGCGAAGAGTACGTAGAAAAGTTCACTAACGGTGAAGTGAAAGGTAAGACAGGTTCTCTAACTGCTCTTCCTATCATCGAAACACAAGCTGGTGACGTATCTGCATTCGTACCGACGAACGTAATCTCGATTACCGATGGTCAGATCTTCCTACAAACTGAGCTATTCAACGCGGGCGTACGTCCAGCTGTTGACCCAGGTATCTCAGTATCTCGTGTAGGTGGTTCAGCGCAGACTAAAATCATCAAGAAGCTATCTGGCGGTATCCGTACAGCTCTAGCACAGTACCGTGAACTTGCGGCATTCGCACAGTTCTCGTCTGACCTTGATGAAGCGACTAAGAAGCAGCTAGACCACGGTCAAAAAGTTACAGAACTAATGAAGCAGAAGCAGTACGCTCCAATGTCTGTATTTGACCAAGCACTAGTAATCTTCGCTGCAGAGCGTGGTTACCTTCAAGATGTAGAGCTTTCTAAGCTTCTAGACTTTGAAGCTGCTTTACTATCGTATGCTCGCAGTCACTATGCCGATCTTGCAACGCAGATCGACAAAACGGGTGTTTACAACAATGATATCGAAGCTGAGCTGAAGAAGCTTGCTGACGATTTCAAAGCAACCCAGACCTGGTAATTGGTGGGTGGCCTTAGGGTCACCTCATACCATTAACGGAGAGTAACGATGGCCGGCGCAAAAGAGATACGTAATAAAATCGGTAGTGTTAAAAGCACACAGAAGATTACGAAAGCAATGGAAATGGTAGCAGCTTCAAAAATGCGTCGTTCTCAAGACGCAATGGAAGCTACTCGTCCATATGCAGAAACAATGCGTAAAGTGATCGGTCATTTGGCTAACGGTAGCCTTGAGTATAAGCATCCTTATCTTGAGGAACGTGAAGCCAAACGTGTTGGTTACATCATCGTTTCTACGGACCGCGGTCTATGTGGCGGCTTGAACATCAACTTGTTCAAGAAAGCTATGTTAGACATGAAAGACTGGTCTGAGAAAGGTGCTGACGTTGAACTGGCAATTATCGGTTCAAAAGCAACAGCATTTTTCAACAACAGCGGCGCGAAAGTAGCAGCTCAAGTTTCTGGCCTAGGCGATAGCCCAAGCCTTGAAGACTTGATCGGTTCTGTAAGCGTAATGCTGAAGAAATATGATGAAGGTGAATTGGATCGCCTGTTCGTAGTGTTCAACAAGTTTGAAAACACTATGGTACAAGAACCAACGATCGATCAATTACTTCCTTTGCCTAAATCGGATAGCGAAGACATGCAGCGCAATCATGCTTGGGACTACATTTATGAGCCTGAGCCAAAACCACTACTAGATGCACTATTGGTTCGTTACGTCGAATCTCAAGTGTACCAAGGTGTGGTAGAGAACCTTGCTTGTGAGCAAGCGGCTCGAATGATTGCTATGAAAGCTGCAACAGACAACGCTAGCGACCTAATTGATGACTTAGAACTTGTGTACAACAAAGCCCGTCAAGCGGCAATCACACAAGAACTTTCTGAGATCGTTTCAGGCGCATCAGCGGTTTAATCGCTTTTTCGGTTAAAGCTTAGGTAAAACTAAATAGTTAGAGGATTAACGATGGCTACAGGTAAGATCGTACAGATCATCGGTGCAGTAGTCGACGTAGAGTTCCCACAGGGTGAAGTACCACGTGTATACGACGCTCTGAACGTTACTGAAGCTAAAGAACGTCTAGTTCTTGAAGTTCAGCAACAACTTGGCGGTGGCGTAGTTCGCGCAATCGTAATGGGTAGCTCTGATGGTTTACGTCGTGGTTTGACAGTAGAAAATACTGGCGCGCCAATCTCAGTACCAGTAGGTACTAAGACCCTAGGTCGTATCATGAACGTTCTAGGTGACGCGATTGATGAGTGTGGTGAAATCGGTGCAGAAGAGCACTACGCAATTCACCGCGAAGCGCCTAGCTACGAAGAGCAGTCTAACGAGACAGCACTTCTAGAAACAGGTGTTAAAGTAATCGACTTGGTTTGTCCATTCGCTAAGGGTGGTAAAATCGGTCTATTCGGTGGTGCAGGTGTAGGTAAGACCGTTAACATGATGGAACTTATCAACAACATCGCACTTCAGCACTCTGGCCTATCTGTATTTGCAGGTGTAGGTGAGCGTACTCGTGAAGGTAACGATTTCTACTTTGAGATGCAGGAAGCAGGCGTTGTAAACGTTGAAAACCCTGAAGAATCTAAAGTAGCGATGGTTTACGGTCAGATGAACGAGCCACCAGGTAACCGTCTACGTGTTGCACTGACTGGTCTAACAATGGCAGAGCGTTTCCGTGACGAAGGTCGTGACGTTCTACTATTCGTAGATAACATCTACCGTTACACGCTTGCAGGTACTGAGGTATCAGCACTTCTAGGCCGTATGCCTTCTGCGGTAGGTTACCAACCTACACTAGCTGAAGAAATGGGTGTTCTACAAGAGCGTATCACGTCAACTAAGCAAGGCTCTATCACGTCTGTACAGGCGGTATACGTACCTGCGGATGACTTGACTGACCCATCTCCAGCAACAACGTTCGCGCACTTGGATGCAACGGTTGTACTTAACCGTAACATCGCAGCTATGGGTCTATACCCAGCGATCGACCCGCTAGATTCAACTTCACGTCAACTAGATCCACTAGTAGTTGGTCAAGAGCACTACGATATCGCTCAAGGTGTACAACGTACACTTCAGCGCTACAAAGAGCTTAAAGACATCATTGCTATTCTAGGTATGGACGAGCTATCTGAAGAAGATAAGCAAGTTGTATCTCGTGCTCGTAAGATTGAGAAGTTCCTAACTCAGCCTTACCACGTAGCGGAAGTATTTACAGGTGACCCAGGCGTTTACGTACCTCTTAAAGAGACTCTACGTGGCTTCAAAGGTCTACTAGACGGTGAATACGATGACATTCCAGAGCAAGCGTTCATGTACTGCGGTACTATCGACGAAGCTATTGAGAATGCTAAGAAGCTATAAGGCTAACTAGGAGGCGATATGGCAGCAATAACCTTTCACCTAGACGTAGTAAGTGCAGAGAAAAAGCTTTTCTCTGGTCTTGTTGAGACGTTTCAGGTGACCGGTAGCGAAGGTGAACTTGGTATTTTCCATGGTCACACACCGCTGCTGACCGCTATCAAGCCTGGTATGGTGCGTATTGTTAAGCAGCACGGCCACGAAGAAATCATTTATGTTTCTGGTGGTATGGTAGAAGTTCAGCCTGGTACAGCAACTGTACTGGCTGATACAGCTATCCGTGGTGAAGAGCTAGACGCAGCAAAGGCGGAAGAAGCTAAGCGCAAGGCTGTGGAGAATATCCAAAATCAGCATGGCGACATGGACTTCGCACAAGCGGCCGGTGAACTGGCTAAAGCCATTGCTCAGTTACGAGTTATCGAACTGACAAAACAGCGTCGTTAATTTTATAGAAATTATCGATACTGAGATAAAGGCGACCTAAGGGTCGCCTTTTTGCGTTTTTGGATAAGCCATATGTGTTAAATCATCAGATTATTTAATTTGTTAGCTAAAAACGGTTACAATATCGTCTTAACTAAAATAACGTCAGATAGGTTGTTCCAATGAATTTCAGCGCGGTTATCCTCGCGGCGGGTAAAGGTACTCGCATGTACTCAAACACACCAAAGGTGCTACATACCCTTGCGGGTAAGCCAATGGTTAAGCACGTTATCGACACTTGTAACGGCTTGGGTGCACAAAACATCCACCTTGTTTACGGTCACGGTGGCGACCAGATGAAAGCGACTCTTGCTGAAGAGCAAGTTAACTGGGCGCTACAAGCAGAGCAGCTAGGTACTGGCCACGCTGTTGATCAGGCATCAGCGCACTTCGCCGATGATGAGAAAGTACTGGTCCTGTACGGTGATGTTCCACTGATTTCAGCTGAAACCATTGAAAACCTATTAGACGCACAACCAACTGGCGGCATTGCGCTGCTGACTGTTGTGTTAGACAACCCGACCGGTTACGGCCGTATTATTCGTCGTAACGGCCCTGTGGTTGCTATCGTTGAGCAGAAAGATGCGACCGACGAGCAGAAGCTTATCAAAGAGATCAACACGGGCGTTATGGTAGCGACGGGTGGCGATCTTAAACGCTGGTTGTCTGGTCTAAGCAATGACAACGCACAAGGCGAGTACTACCTAACAGACGTTATCGCAGCAGCTCACGATGAAGGTCGTGCGGTAGAAGCGGTACATCCAAACAGCCCAATTGAAGTTGAAGGTGTTAACGATCGCTCTCAACTTGCTCGCCTAGAGCGTGCTTACCAAGCGGAACAAGCAGACAAGCTGCTGAAGCAGGGCGTTATGTTGCGTGACCCAAGCCGTTTTGATCTACGTGGTGAACTACAGTGCGGTATGGACGTTGAGATTGATGTTAACGTGATCATCGAAGGTAGCGTAAGCATCGGCGATAACGTGACTATCGGTGCTGGTTGTGTACTGAAAGATTGTGAGATCGACGACAACACTGTGATTCGCCCATACAGCGTAATTGAAGGAGCGACTGTTGGTGAAGACTGTACGGTTGGTCCATTTACTCGCCTGCGTCCTGGTGCAGACATGCGTAATGACTCACACGTGGGTAACTTCGTCGAAGTGAAGAATACGCGTCTAGGTGAAGGCTCTAAGGCAAACCACCTGACTTACCTTGGCGATGCAGAGATTGGTCAACGCGTTAATGTTGGTGCAGGTGCTATTACTTGTAACTATGACGGCGCGAACAAGTTCAAGACCATCATTGGTGATGACGTGTTTGTTGGCTCTGATAGCCAGTTGATTGCTCCTGTGACGATTGCCAATGGTGCAACAGTTGGTGCAGGCTCAACAGTTACTCGTGATGTTGCTGAGAGCGAACTAGTGATCAGCCGCGCTAAAGAGCGCAAGATTGCAAACTGGCAGCGTCCAGTGAAGAAAAAATAATCGCATCGATTATTGAACAATAGATATATGAAAGAGCCAGTTACGCGAGTAACTGGCTCTTTTTATTGTGCGCTGCTAATAAATTCATCAATGCTCTAATTGTATTTTGTTGTTGTATTGTTATTATTCGGGTTGGGGTTCTGTAAAGTTAAGGTGAAATAGAGATAATGAGATTGGTTGAAAAAAAATGGCAGACCATGCCGATCATCATCTTATCTTTTTCAATGCTGATTGGGCTATACGGCTTTTACGTGACGTTGGAAAAGCTGGTAGTTGAGAACGAGCGCGAGCATTTGGTCTCGTTAATGTCGGATGTGATCTATGAGATTCGCGAGGATAGCGGCTCGTTTACTGCCGATACCGATATTGATGATTACATTGGCGACCTTACCCAAGCCAATACTAGACTAAGAATTCAAGTCATCGACCCACAAGGGGTTGTGATTGGTGATACCGATCTCTCTGACCATGCGCTTGCTCGGGTTGAAAATCATAGTGATCGCCCTGAGTTTCAACAGGCGCTGAAGCATGGCAATGGTAGCGATGTACGCTTTAGCACGGTTACCTCTATTGACCGTATTTACTACTCGCAAAAGGAGAGTGTGCAGGGCAAAGACTTTGTGGTGGTGATCTCCTCGCCAATGCATCAGCTTAAGCAGATGAACTTCCAGCTGATGGGCATTCTGATTGGTATGGTGCTACTGAGTTTGAGCTTCTTGATCGGTACCTCTTACGTTAGCAACCGCCAGATCACTCACCGCGTTGAAGAAGAGCAGAAGAAGCAAGATGAGCGCATCCGTCAGCGTACTCATGAGATTGAGTTGATGCACCGCTTGGCTAACATGCTGGCGGCGTGTAACAACATGGTTGAAGCGCAACAAATCGTCTCTGATATCTTGCCGAGAATCCTTGGCAACATTAACGGCAGTGTTTCACTGATGCGTGCCTCACGTAACCAATTGATTACCCAACTAGACTGGGGCGATACTTGGCCGGGTAGCTCAAGCTTTGCGCCAGAAGAGTGCTGGTCTCTGCGTAAGGGGCGACCACATCAATCGAATGATGACTTCCACTCGTTGACCTGCGGACACATGCACGGGATGGAAAACAACCAAACCTTGTGCATTCCATTGACTGCGCACGGTAATACTATTGGTATTATGCATCTCTATTTTGGTCAGGGACACATCAAGATTGACCCTATTACTGAGCAGCTCGCATTCAGTGTTTCTGAGCACCTAGGCTTGGCACTGGCTAATCTGAGCCTACAAGAGAAACTACGCTCTCAGGCCCTCAGCGATCCACTCACTGGTCTATTCAACCGTCGCTTCTTCGAGCAAAAACTGGAAGAACACTCGATGAATTCAGCCACCAGCGAGCAGCCACTATCGCTATTAATGCTCGATTTGGATCACTTCAAACGCTTCAATGACAATTTTGGTCATGACGCGGGCGACTTTGTGCTAAAAGAGATCAGTGCACTACTCAAGCAGAGTGTCAGTGAAGATGAGATTGCTTGTCGCCTTGGTGGGGAAGAGTTGGCTGTGTTATTGCCGCACTACTCTATGCAACAAGCGACGGAGTTTGCTCAAGGTCTATGTGATGCCGTGCGCTCGATGCACCTGGAACACAAAGGCTTATCTCTAGGTCAGTTGGGTGTTTCTATTGGTGTCGCGACTTATCCTAAGCCAGCTTCTGATACAGAATCTTTGGTTAAGATGGCAGACAGTGCGTTGTACATGGCCAAAGACATGGGCCGTAGCCGAGTGATTAACTACGATGAGTACAGTCGCCATAAGGCACCAGCGCTGGAAGTGGTGGAGAATGAGAGCTGATTGAGTTCTATGAGAGAAGAGAAGAGCGAGTATTAAACTCGCTCTTTTTAGTTTTGAATGAGCAGACTAGTCTTGGTTGTCTTCAGCGACTACGCGCGAGTTATCCGGCGCAGAGAAATGCTGAGACAACTCTTTATTTGAGAAGATGTAACCAAACCATAAGCCACCTAGACAGATCACGATAGCGACACCGGTAACGCTCAGAGCCTGGCTTGCCATTGCTGCAACCAGTGCACTTGCTAGGCTGCTAATACAGATCTGTAAGCTGTTCTGTAGACCTGCAGCCGTCGCTGGGCTCTGTTTGGCACTTGATAGCGCGCGGTTTACTACGATTGGGTAAAGTGCGCCATTTGCTACTGCAATCAGACAGAATGGGGCTAATAGAGGCCAGATTGACGTTAGTTCCCACTGTGAGGCGATGAAGATAAGCATTGCTGCCACACTGAACAGACCCACTAGGTTACGCAGCACCACACCATCGCCGTACTTCTTCACCGCTTGCTTACCAAAGTAGCCACCCGCCATAAACGCAATCGTCTGTGGGATAAAGCTTAGGCCAATGTCTTTTGCTTCATAACCTAGCTGAGCCATGATCTCTGGCATACCCGTTAGGTAGGCAAAGAAAGCGGCCGATGCTGAAGCGAACATCAGTACATTACCCAAGTAAGGTTTAGATTTAACTAGCGCCTTAATATCAGATTTAATAGAGGTTTGTTTTACCTCTGGTTGTTCTTTTGGTTGAGCCATAGTGGTTGCAACCAATAGCGCGCCCATTAGAGTTAAAGTAATGAAGATGCTGTGCCAACCAAAGTTATCCGCTAGAAGCACACCCAGTTGAGGCGCCAGTGCAGGAGATAGCGCTACCAAAGGCATGATGGTTGCAAAAATTTGTTGGCTGCTGCTTTGTGAATAGCGCTTGATTACCATCGCTTGCCAGATCACAGCAGGAGCGCAGACACCGATCGCTTGGATAAAGCGCAGTGTCAGTAGTTGCCAAACCTCAGTGCTGAAAGCCAAACCAAATGATGCTGCCGTAAACAGAACTAGACCGACAGCTAGCGTGTTGCGGTGGCCATATTTATCGCTGGCAAGACCCCAAAGAAGCTGACCCATTGCCATGCCGCCAAGGAATACCGTTAGAGATAGGGCAATCTGCTCTGGGCCGGTTGCAAAGTCGATCTCCATTGCCTTAAATGCAGGTAGATACATATCGGTCGCGATGAAACCTAGCATGGACAGAACTGCAAGGTAGGTCAGCTGAAACTTAGAAATATTCATAAAATGCCATTAAGCTGTTGTAGTGATGTATTTATCATCAAAATTATTGTTTGTTGTTGGGTGACGTCATGCCCGTGTTATGTACGCTGACATTCTATTTTTCTGCTTTGTTAAAATAAAACGCTAAAATATGTGGTTATCAATCAAAAAATTTGAAGGCTTATGTTCTCTAAATCATCGTTAGAAATGCTCGACACTGTGGCGAGGTTGGGAAGTTTTACGGCTGCGGCTGAACAACTGCACAAGGTGCCATCAGCGATCAGCTACGGGGTTCGTCAGATAGAACAAGAGCTTGGTGTGCTGTTGTTTAAGCGTCTGCCGAGAAAGGTTGAGCTGACACCTGCCGGAGAGGTGTTCATCGAAGAGGCGCGCTCTCTGTTGCGCCAGATGGAGGAGGTGAGTGCCCAGACCAAGCGAGCAGCCCGAGGTTGGAAAAAGACTCTGCGCTTAACCCTAGATAACGTGGTTAAGCTCGACAAGATGAAGCCGATGATTGAAGAGTTTTATGAGACCTTTGATTTTGCTGAACTGCAGATCAATATGGAGGTGTTCAATGGCTCTTGGGAGGCGATCGCTCAAGGGCGTGCCGATATTGTGATTGGTGCCACTTCTGCGATTCCGGTGGGCGGTGACTTTGAGGTTAAAGAGATGGGGCCGCTCGATTGGGCATTTGTTATGTCACCAAGTCATCCGTGTGTGCGAGAGCAGAACCTTGATGAGACCTTTGTTAGTCAGTTCCCAGCTATCTGTTTAGATGACACCTCGAGCGTATTGCCCAAGCGTCATACGGGTCACTACGCCAATCAAAGGCGTTTGCTGCTGCCTAATTGGTACAGTGCTATTGAATGCCTTAAGAATGGAGTAGGGGTTGGCTATATGCCACGCCATATTGCTGCCCCTATCATTGAGCAAGGCTTGCTGGTGGAGAAAATACTGCCCGAGCCGAGCCCTCTTAGTCAGTGTTGCCTTGTGTGGCGCAAAGACGACAATCATAAGTTGATCGAGTGGATGGTGAATTACTTAGGATCCAGTGATCAATTGCATCGAGATTGGTTGGATCATCGCAAGGCGATCTAGTTGAACGATCTTTATAGTTAAGATCAAAAAGAGCGAGTCAATGCTCGCTCTTTTTATTGATAACAATCTTTTAGGACAAGAAGAACTTGTACGAAGGGTTATCGGTTTCATCTTTGCATTGGTAGCCAAGCTCACGCAGGTGAGTTGAGAATTGTGCAAGGTCGTCGTCACCCAACTCAAATCCACACAAAACACGACCATAATCGGCGCCGTGGTTACGGTAGTTGAACAGGCTAATGTTCCAGTGCGTACCCAGTGTATCGAGGAACTTGATTAGAGCACCTGGGTATTCTGGGAACTCAAAGCTATATAGACGTTCTTTCAATGGCTTAGATGGCTTACCACCAATCATATAACGGATATGCAGTTTCGCCATCTCATCATCTGAGAGGTCGACCACCGGATAGCCGCCCTCACGAAGATCAGAGATGATACTATCGAGCTCTTCCTGACCACCATTGAGACGTACACCGACGAAGATGTTCGCTAGGCTGTCGTCGTTATGACGGTAGTTAAACTCTGTCACAGCACGGCCGCCGATGATATTGCAGAACTCGAGGAAAGCGCCTTGGCGTTCTGGAATTGTCACCGCAAGCAAACCCTCGCGCTTCTCACCAAGTTCACAACGCTCTGACACATAACGCAGACCATGGAAGTTGGTGTTGGCACCAGACAGTACTGTCGCCAGTTGCTTGCCTTGCAGTTGGTTCTGCTCAGTAAACTTCTTCAAACCTGCTAGAGCAAGCGCACCAGAAGGTTCGGCTATCGCACGAGTATCCTCAAAGATGTCTTTTACTGCAGAGCAGATCTCATCGCTAGAAACGGCAATATGGCCATCGATATACTGCTGGCATAGGCGGAAAGTCTCTTCACCAATGCGCTTAACTGCAACGCCATCGGCAAACATACTGACCTGATCTAGAACTACGGGTTCACCTGCATCCAATGCAGCTTTGAGGCAAGAGGAATCCTCTGGCTCTACTGCAATCACTTTGATTTCTGGCATTAACTGCTTAATCAGCACAGCAACACCAGCGGCTAGACCACCACCACCAACGGGTACAAAGATATAATCGAGATGACCATTCTGCTGCAGCATCTCCATACCCATGGTGCCTTGCCCTGCAATCACTAATGGGTGATCGAAGGGAGGAACAAAGGTATAGCCGTGCTCCGCTGATAGGCGTTCTGCTTCAGCCTTCGCTTCATCAAAGTTACTGCCATGCAGAACCACGTTGCCACCGAAACCACGTACCGCATCCACTTTGATGTCTGGAGTGGTTTTTGGCATCACAATCGTGGTCTGAATACCCAGCTTAGAGCCTGACAGCGCCATACCTTGAGCATGGTTACCTGCCGATGCTGCAATCACACCTGCGGCTTTCTGTTGTTCAGAAAGACTGGATACCATGTTATAGGCACCACGCAGCTTGAACGAGTGAACCGGCTGACGGTCTTCACGCTTAAGCTGAACCTGGTTACCGATTCGTGCACTCAGGCGTGGCATCTCTTGCAGTGGTGTAACGATAGCTGCTTCATAAACTGGAGCTCTTAATATCTGGCGCAGGTAATCTGCACCAGATTGTAGACGGGGCGTTGAGGTGTCATCACTCATAGATTAGCCCTCAAGCTTCGACTTATCGCGCACTGCGCCTTTGTCGGCACTGGTTGCCATGCTTGCGTAAGCTTTAAGTGCGAATGACACTTCGCGTTGGCGATCAGCTGGTTTCCAGCCAAGCTCGTCCTGTTTCGCACGACGAGCAGCAAGCTCTTCTTCTGGAACGTCTAGCGAGATAGAACGGCTAGGGATATCGATAGTGATGATATCGCCATCTTGAACAAGGCCAATAGTACCGCCACTTGCTGCTTCTGGAGAGGCGTGACCAATAGATAGACCAGACGTACCACCAGAGAAACGGCCATCCGTTAGCAGTGCACAAGATTTGCCTAGGCCCATAGACTTAAGGTAAGTCGTTGGGTACAGCATCTCTTGCATACCAGGGCCACCTTTAGGACCTTCGTAACGGATTACAACCACTTCACCCGCTTTTACTTTGCCACCTAGGATACCTTCTACCGCTGTATCTTGGCTTTCGAATACGATCGCTGGACCTTGGAACTTAAGGTTCTCTTCATCCACACCTGCCGTCTTAACGATACAACCGTCAATCGCGATATTACCAGATAGAACGGCTAGGCCACCCTCTTGGCTAAATGCGTTCTCTTTAGAGCGGATACAACCATCGGTGCGGTCGTCATCTAGGCGGTCCCAGCGGCAATCTTGAGAGAAAGCTTGAGTGGTACGGATACCGGCAGGGCCTGCACGGAAGAACTTGAGAACGTCTTCGTTCTCAGTTTGCATGATGTCGTATTCAGCAAGCTGTTGCTGCATTGTCATGCCAAGAACAGTGCTTGTTGAGCCATTGAGTAAGCCCGCGCGGTCTAGCTCACCCAGAATCGCCATGACACCACCGGCGCGGTGTACGTCTTCCATGTGGTACTTCTGAGTAGATGGTGCCACTTTACATAGGTGAGGAACGCGACGTGACATCTCATCGATGTCATTCATATCAAAGTCGATCTCGCCTTCTTGCGCTGCTGCTAGCAGGTGAAGAACCGTGTTACTAGAACCACCCATTGCGATATCTAGCGCCATCGCGTTCTCAAAGGCTGCGCGGTTGGCGATGTTGCGCGGTAGTGCTGATTCATCGCCTTGGTCGTAGTAGCGCTTAGTCAATTCAACAACACGTTTACCGGCGTTGATAAATAGCTGCTCACGGTCAGCGTGGGTCGCTAGCATAGAGCCGTTACCTGGTTGAGATAGGCCTAGAGCTTCCGTTAGACAGTTCATTGAGTTTGCTGTGAACATGCCTGAACAAGAACCACAAGTTGGACAAGCTGAACGCTCAATCTGCTCGCTCTGTTCATCTGAAACTGTTGGATCGGCACCTTGGATCATCGCATCAACAAGGTCTAGCTTGATGATCTGATCAGAAAGCTTGGTTTTACCTGCTTCCATTGGGCCACCAGAAACAAAGATCACTGGGATGTTGAGACGCATTGCTGCCATCATCATTCCCGGAGTGATTTTGTCACAGTTAGAGATACACACCATCGCATCGGCACAGTGTGCATTGACCATGTACTCTACAGAGTCAGCGATCAATTCACGTGAAGGCAGCGAGTAAAGCATGCCGCCGTGACCCATCGCGATACCATCATCAACTGCAATGGTATTGAATTCTTTAGCGATACCGCCCGCTTTTTCGATTTCACCTGCGACCAGCTGACCCATATCTTTAAGGTGAACGTGGCCTGGAACAAATTGAGTGAATGAGTTTACAACAGCGATGATTGGCTTACCGAAGTCATCATCTTTTACACCCGTTGCACGCCAAAGGGCACGAGCACCCGCCATGTTGCGGCCGTGAGTTGTAGTTGCGCTGCGATATTTGATTTTTGGAGCCGAAGACATTTGCTACTTCCTTATAAATTATTGAGCTGAAGGTGCTTGTTCTGGGTAAACGTAATCCAACCAGCCCCACTTATCTTCTGTGGTGCCGTTGAATAGGCCAAAGTAAAGGTCTTGCATTACTTTAGTGATTGGGCCGCGTTTACCACAACCGACTTCAATCTTATCAACTGTACGTACTGGCACGATTTCAGCGGCTGTACCTGTCATGAATATTTCATCTGCTAGGTAAAGTGCTTCACGTGCAATATTGGCTTCACGTACTTCATAGCCGCGATCGCGGGCTAGAGTCATGATGCTGTCGCGTGTAATACCAGGCAAGATTGCGCTGGTCGCTGGTGGCGTTGTGATCACGCCGTCTTTTACAACAAAGATGTTTTCACCGGCACCTTCTGACAGGTAACCATCGACACTCAGTGCGATACCTTCATCGTAGCCGTGACGACGAGCTTCACCACCAACCAGTAGTGATGACAGGTAGTTACCGCCAGCTTTTGCAGCGGTTGGGATGGTATTAGGTGCTGCGCGATTCCAGCTTGAAATCATCGCATCTACGCCGTTTTCTAGAGCTTCTTCGCCTAGGTACGAACCCCATGGGAAGGCGGCGATGATTAGGTCCATCTCAGTATTTTCTGGAGGACATACACCAAGGCCAACATTACCGACAAAGCCAAGAGGGCGGATGTAGGCAGACTCAAGCTTATTTTGACGCAGTGTTTCGCGTGTAGCTTCCATGATCTCCTCTTCCGTGTAAGGGATAGGGAAGCGGTAGATCTTGGCTGAGTCTTTTAGGCGCTTCGCGTGCTCTGGGTGGCGGAAAATGATTGGGCCATTTGGAGTGTTGTAGCAACGAACCCCTTCAAATACTGAAGTACCGTAGTGCATAGCGTGAGTTAAGACGTGAACGTTCGCCTCAGCCCAAGGAATCATTTCACCATTAAACCAAATGTAGTCTGCTGTTTTTGCTGTCATGTTTGCGCTTCCTTATGCACCAATCTTTTGTTGTAAGTTATTGTTTGGTAGTTCGTTACGGCTAATGGAAATCACATCGACAGTGCGTACATCCCATAGCTTTTCAATCTGATTAACCAAGAAAGAGATAGGGCGGTCGCTATCAACGATGATCTCAACGCTCGCGATTTTGCTCTCGTGGTTCTGCGTACCGGCAACCTGCTTAACGATGAAGCCACGGTGACGAATAACACGAAGAACACGCTCTAACAGCACCGGCTTATCGTCAGCTTTGATGTCTAGTAAATATCTTTCCATGTTAAGTGTTCTCCAACATATCACTGTTTGATGCACCAGGTGGTACAAGTGGCCATACGTTCTCTTCTTCGTCGATCAATACATGCAGAAGGTAAGCCGTTTTGCTCTCGAGCATCTCTTTGATGGCTGGCTCAACTTCTTCCTTCTTGGTGATGGTTTTGCCCGGAATATCGAAGGCTTTCGCGAGCATTACGAAATCAGGGTTGTCATCTAGGATAGTTTCACTGTGGCGACCATCGAAGAACAGCGATTGCCATTGACGAACCATACCAAGGCGCGAGTTGTTAAGTAGCACCATCTTCACCGGGATCTGGCGACGTTTAAGTGTCCCAAGCTCTTGAACATTCATCATGAATGAACCATCACCTGAGATAAGGATTGATTGATCATCAGGGCGAGCAACGGCTGCTCCCATCGCTGCCGGCAAACCAAAGCCCATGGTGCCTAAGCCAGCTGAGGTGATGAAGTTCTGCGGCTGACGAGGTTGAATGTGCTGTGCAGCCCACATCTGGTGTTGACCAACGTCGGTCGAGACAATTGAGCTATCCGGCATCATGTCAGAAAGTTGCTTAAGCAGCAGTGGTGCGAAGATTGGGTCACCAGGGTGGTCATAGCGCCACTTAAATGTGCTGCGTAAACTCTCAGAGTGATGAACCCAAGGGCTGATGTCTTGAGTCAGCTCTAACTGAGGAAGAATGGTGTTGATGTCACCACGTAGTGGAGCGTGAGCATGACGAAGCTTGTGGATCTCCGCCGCATCGATATCGATGTGAATGACTTTTGCGTGTGGCGCAAAGGTATCCAGTTTGCCTGTTACTCGGTCATCAAAGCGCGCGCCGACTACGATCAGTAGGTCGGATTCTTGAACGACTAAGTTAGCCGCTTTGGTGCCGTGCATGCCGAGCATGCCTAAATAGTGTGGGTCATCACGCTCGATAGTACCCAGGCCTTTTAATGTGCTAACCGCTGGCATTGGATTGAGACGTAGGAACTCACGAACAGAATCGGTTGCCTTTGCCAGTTGAACACCACCACCAACATAAAGAACAGGGCGGGTAGCTTGAGAAAGGACTTGTTGTGCTGTCTCGATCGCTTCTTGTGGTGCCACAGGTATTGCTGGTGGCGTGAAAGAAGGAAGAACTTCTACTGGAGCTTCTGCAAGTTGCACATCTTTGGCGATATCAACGATAACGGGACCTGGACGACCGGTTTTAGCCACTTCAAAGGCCTCTGCTAAGGTTGGAGCAAGGTCTTCAATGTCGGTAACAAGGTAGCTGTGCTTGGTACAAGAGAGAGACATACCGATCACATCCATTTCTTGGAAGGCATCAGTACCAATGTGGGAGCTAGCGACTTGGCCAGTAATGGCGACGAGGGGGATTGAGTCCATAAATGCATCGGCAAGGCCGGTGACTAGGTTAGTGGCGCCAGGACCAGAGGTCGCCATACATACTGCAACATCCTGAGTGGCTCTCGCCATCCCTATGGCGGCCATTGCAGCACCTTGCTCGTGACGACATAGGATGTGCTCCACACCACCGTCGTACAATGCATCGTAGATTGGCATTATGGCACCACCTGGATAACCAAATACGGTGTCTATACCCTGCTGCTTCAAAGCGGATACGACTAATTCTGCACCTTTCATCGTAAATCCCCCTGGTTACCGGTATTTTGGTAACTATTTTTTTTGTTGCTGCACATCGTGTGCTCCCATTCTTCCTGTCTATCGGCGTAGCCGAAAATGCTTCAAAGTATAAAAATCGAATCTATAAATTAGAAAAAACCCCCGGACTTGTCAGTGCGGGGGTTTTAAAAATTTGTGGCTATTTTTTATCCACACGCCCCCGCGTCGTCATAATAATGACCACGATAATCAGGTTAATCAGTGCGTATAGGCGTGTGTTTAGTGTCATAAAATCCGAGCTTTCTCGTCGATTGTCGTATGTAAAACCATCTATCTCTAGTGTTATCACAGAAAACTGTTTCATGACAAGCAAAATGTCATTCTTTTTTCACATTAAAAACTAATTCCACCAAGCTATATAACAACCTTATGGCTTTGGTGAGCAACGAATACCCAGGCTGAATACTTTTAAATCAATAACAAAGGAAAGCTATGGGACTCGCAATTATTCATAGTCGCGCCAGCGTTGGTGTCGAAGCACCTGCAGTTACTGTTGAGGTGCATATCAGCAATGGGATGCCAGGGTTCTCTTTGGTCGGATTACCAGAGACAACGGTCAAAGAGTCTAAAGATCGCGTGCGCAGTGCAATCATCAATTCACGATTTGAATTTCCAGCCAAGCGAATCACAGTTAACCTGGCTCCTGCCGATCTTCCGAAAGAGGGAGGACGCTTCGATCTGCCGATCGCTCTGGGCATTTTGGTCGCCTCTGAGCAGTTGCCTGAAAGTAAAGTCTTGAGTCACGAGTTCATTGGTGAGCTCGCTCTGTCTGGTGAATTGCGTACAGTCAAAGGCGTATTACCCGCAACCTTGGCGTGTGATAAGGCGAATCGCGCTCTGGTGGTCCCGCATGATAACGGTGAGCAAGCGGCTTTGGTTGGACAAGGGGAGCATAAGTCTGCTCAGACATTATTGGAGGTGTGCGGCTACCTTTGTGGTCAAAGTGCACTGAACTTAAACGATGTCTCCGAGCCTCGATCTCAAGAGCTCGTGACGCGAGACCTGCAAGATATTATTGGTCAGCAACAAGGCAAACGAGCATTAGAGATCGCGGCGGCTGGCAATCATAACTTACTGTTTTTAGGTCCACCCGGCACGGGAAAAACCATGCTTGCCTCACGCCTTTGTGATTTACTGCCTGAGATGAGTGATGACGAAGCAATGGAAACGGCTTCCGTCGCGTCACTCACCCAGCAAGAGATCAATCAATACAACTGGAAGCAGCGTCCATTTCGTTCCCCGCATCATTCAAGCTCGATGGCGGCACTGGTGGGTGGAGGCTCTGTGCCAAGGCCTGGAGAAATATCATTGGCGCACAATGGATTATTGTTTCTTGATGAAATGCCCGAGTTTGAAAGGAAAGTGCTCGATTCATTGCGAGAGCCGTTGGAGTCTGGAGAGATCATCATCTCACGGGCTGCGGGCAAAACCCGTTTTCCTGCTCGGTTCCAATTGGTAGGTGCGCTAAACCCAAGCCCAACGGGCTACTATGAGGGCAATCAAGCGCGTGCGAATCCACAGATTATTTTGCGTTATTTGAATAGGCTGTCTGGACCGCTGTTAGATCGCTTCGATATGTCATTGGAGATCCCGTTACTTCCCAAAGGTATGCTCGCTGAGGGGGGCGATCGGGGTGAGGGGACACAGGTCGTTAAGCAGCGTGTGGTGGATGCAAGGTCGACCATGGTCGAGAGAGGGGGAAAGCCTAATGCACTGCTGACCAGCCGTGAAATTGAAAAGCACTGCCCGCTCGATAAGCAAGATGCTCAATTCTTAGAGACGGCTTTGCATCGGCTTGGGTTATCAATTCGTGCTTATCATCGCATCATCAAGGTTGCGCGCACTATTGCAGACCTTGAGGGGAGCGAACAGATTCACAAGAAGCATCTTTCGGAGGCGTTGGGGTATCGAGCTATGGATAGGTTGTTGAAGCAGTTGACGGCACAAGCGGTATAGCCAACAAAGCGGCTATACCGATGTGCTTGGATTAGAACTTATAGTTCATACCAACAGAAACGATGTATTGAGATTCATCGTAGAAGGTGATGTTGGAATCGCTAGTGCCGTAGCCTGCCAATGAAATGAATGACCAGTTATCCCAGTTCATGAATTTCTCATATTCATAAGCGGCAAACAGGTTGATGTTGTCATCACTGCGCACTGTATTGTTGAATAATGAGTTACCAGCATCGTAATCTCGTTGGCTATAACCTGCGGTTAGTGCGTATTGGTGACGACCCGCGGATCCAAACAGGCTGACCTCAGCACCGATTTGGTCATAAGACTCGGCACTGCCATCGGCATCACGGGATTGATAGATGATCGATGGTATCAGCATCATGCTGCGGCTGAGAGGTTGTCGATATTGGCCTTTCAAGTAGAAAGTATCCGCATCACGCTTTAGCTCGTCAGGCACATTATCTTGTTCAACATCTTTGGTGGCGTAGGCCATGTCCAATGAGAATGGCGAACCTGCGATACTGCTCAGTTTCAAACGAAAGGCGTTCCCCTTCTCGTCAGTTTTTGAACGAGGACCTGTTGTGTCATACGGGTCAGCCCAAGTCTCGCCGGACATAATGGTTGGTAGGATTGAAGCATCAATCACCATTCCTGATTGCAGCTGATACTTGTAGCCGACTTCAAGTACTACAGTACCTGTTGCGATATCGTCACGAGCGGTACCCGTATAAACCTGGTGATTTAAGCGCTCACCAAAGGTGTAAGCTATGCTGCCCAGTGGAGCGACTAAGAAAGAGCTTTCTGAAGACGCTTTTTGGTCAGTCGACGTGATGGTGCTATCGCCGTCGGTATTGAAGTTTGAAGTAGACGAGGTTACCCCAGCATTCAGGGAGATTTCACCGCTGATGCCGTGCTCATCGGCAAGCTTGGCAAAGGCAGGGGTAGCTGCAATGCTCAAAGCTAAAAACGTGATTTTTAATTTCATTCGCGGGGCTCCTTGCCCAACCTGTTAGTGATTAGTGAAAAACTATAGATAGTCCAAATACTAAAAGGTTCCTGATTAATTTTTTATCAATGATGCTTTTTGAGCATAGCAAAGAAAAAGGAAGCCGAAGCTCCCTTTTTTCAATGAGTTATTTCTTCAATAAGAAATTAACCAGTGCAAAATATTCATCAAGAGAGTTGATACCTTGCGCATCGACTAGGTAACGGTTATTAACCACAACCGCTGGAACGCCTGAAAGACCGCTGTCTTTGAATGCTTTATCGAAGCGACGCACCATAGAGTCAACCGCGAAGCCTTTGTATGCAGCATCGAACTTCTTCGCATCAACACCTTCGTCTAGGAAGATTTGACGTAGCTCTTCTTCGTCGCGAGGCGCTTTGTTCATGTTGTGAATGCGGTTAAACATTACAGGCACCATCTTATCTTCTACTTTTAGCGCGATCATGGTCGCGTACGCCTTGCTCATTGGCTTACCCATCGCACCGCCCATGAAAGATACATGGTTTTTCTGAAGCTTAACGCCCTCAGGAAGCTGTTTTTTTAGCTGCTGAATGATTGGTTCAAAGCTATTACAGTGTGGGCAGTAGAATGAGAAAAACTCAGTAACAACTGGCTTTTTAGAAGGCTCTAGGTCTAGAACCTTGTAGTGCTCACCTTCGTTAAATTGCGCTGCATGAGCCGATAAGCTCAGCATAACCAATGAGAAAAATGCGAATAGCTTTTTCATTTATTCAATCTCCATTATGTTTGAATTTTTTGTTTGCTATCAGTGTTGCCTTACCACTGAGGCATTAACGAAAGTGGTGGCTCCTGTAGGGTAGCAATCTGCTCCTTACAAGCAAGTACTTGTTGCTCCCAGTATTTCGGGTCATTAAACCATGGAAATGCAATTGGGAAAGCAGGGTCTTGCCATCGCTTTGCTAACCATGCCATGTAATGCACCATACGTAGACCGCGCAGTGGCTCAATTAGTTTCAATTCTGCGCTGTTAAAGTCACAGAACTCTTGATAAGCCTCCAATAAAATATCGAGCTGCATCAGTTTATCTTGGCGTTCGCCGTTGAGTAGCATCCACAGATCTTGGATGGCAGGGCCATTGCGCGCATCATCAAGGTCGACAAACATCGGCCCGTCACGCCACAAAATGTTGCCTGGGTGGCAATCGCCATGCAGGCGAATAATTTTACTTGAGTCAGACCACTGCTCTTCTAGTGCTTTGATCAACATATTAAGATCATTGAAGAATGCTGATTCGATATGTGCAGGGATAAAGCGTGAATTCTCAAGGATTTTGCGTGGTTGATGTAGGTACTCGTCGAGACTAATAGTCGGACGGTGTTGAAATAGCTTTTCCGAGCTTGCTTTATGAATGCGCCCGAGAAAACGACCGACACCTTCTAGTTGATCAAGATTATCCACTTCGTACTGACGTCCTCCAACACTATCAAATAGCGCAAAGAGGTAGCCTTGATACTCATGCAGGGTTTGACCGTTGATCTTGATCGGTGGTGCAACCGGGATCTCTTGCTCAATCAAGTCGAGTGCGAAATCATGCTCTTCTTGGAGTTGCTCTTTAGTCCAGCGTTGTGGGCGATAGAACTTCACAACGTAGCGCTTGCGGTCTTCATCACTAAATTGATAGACGCGGTTCTCGTAGCTGTTTAGCGCCAATAGGCCTGACTCGGCACGAACGCCAATGCTTTCTAGGGCGTACCACATGAAATCCGGTGTCAGGTTGTCAAAGTTAAAAGCTTGTTCGGTCATAAAAATAAAAAAGGCTCATTACTGAGCCTTTTTCCATTGATTGGGTTGAAATACCGAGCGGTAATCCACTAGATATTAGAGCTTTTTGATAAAGCGGCTTTCAACTTCCATCGTAAACTCTTCATTATCCGAGAGTATAAACTGAATTGTCGAAACTGGTGAGCTGAGTTTTTCTGGATCTGCCCCCAAGCTGATCGGCAGGTTAAGTACTTCACCTGGATCTACAGCAACGGTCTGCTTACCGTACCAGATCGCTTCTGGTAGTCCGCTAACGCTTAAATCATACTCTTGAACCTGCTGGGTTTTGTTGATGATTTTGAGTGTGTAGGTGTTCTCAACAAAGCCTTGAGTGTTGATTCTGAACAGTTGGTTTCGGTCACGAAGCACGGTTAAACCTGCAGGGTCGACACTCGCCACCTGCACAAAGAACAAGCCAATCATCAGTAGCAGCACGCCGCCATAACCCAGTAGCTTAGGTCGCATGACCTTAGTGTTGTGACCTTCTAGACGGTGTTCAGTGGTGTAGTTGATCAGGCCTTTCTCGTAGCCCATGCGATCCATGGTTTGGTCACAGGCATCGATACAAGCGCCACAGTTAATACATTCATATTGCAGGCCATCACGGATATCGATACCAGTCGGACATACCTGCACACATAAATTACAGTCGATACAGTCACCTAAGCCCAGTGCTTTAGGATCGGCTTTGCGTGAACGAGGACCACGGCTTTCACCACGCTCTGTGTCGTAGCCAACAATAAAGGTGTCTTTATCAAACATCGCAGATTGGAAACGCGCATATGGACACATGTGTAGACACACGATTGAACGCATCCAACCCGCGTTAGCGTAGGTACATCCAGCGAAGAATAGAACCCAAAATACCGGCCAGAACGAGGCGTCGAAGGTAAAGAAACCAACCACCAACTCTTTTACTGGAATAAAGTAGCCAACGAAGGTGAGACCTGTTGCTAAGGCGATTGCCCACCATGCAATGTGCTTAATGGTTTTACGTAGCATCAGATTCGGTGTCAGTTTGCCCGAATCTTGCTTTTTACGCTTATTGGCTGAACCTTCTAGTTTCTCTTCAAACCAGATGTACATAAAGGTCCAAACGGTTTGTGGACATAGGTAACCACACCAGACACGGCCTAAAAAGGTGGTAATAAAGAACAGGCCAAAGGCTGCGATCATGAACAAAATCGCCAACAGGGTCAGATCCTGAGGGTAAAGTGTGGTGCCAAAGAAATTAAACTGCTGATTACCAATATCGAGCAATATTGCTTGTCGCTCTCCAAATGGTATCCACGGGATTAACGCGAACAGTAGCAGTAGGAACCAGCCACCGTAGCGGCGCAGCTGTTGGAACTTACCCTTGCTTTCACGCACGTAGATGCGGTTATTGGGGTTAAATCGATCTCCATTACCTTTATGTGTCTTGGGATTAAAGGTTTTAGGAGTCACATCTTTGATATCGATTTTATCCTGACTCATGGACTATCCTTTTGATGGTATAGGTACCCTTTCTTGGTGTGGGCACTTTATGACATTGCTTTTAAGTAACTCTGCGGGAGAATCTTGCATACCGTAGCTTTGGTATATCACTGGACCCTATACACGCTACTCTTATTTTAGAAGATTCTTATGGGAGGCGATTATAGCGACAATACTGTTCTCATTTCTTTAACGCTATCAACCTTTAGCAACAAAACTCATAACAGTTGTGACGAAAAAATAGCGAACAGAAACAAAAAAGCGACCGAATGGTCGCCTTTAAAATAGTTGAGCTGAAACTGAGTTGGATTAGATGATGCCGCGTGCTTTTAGAATAGCGGTCTTGAAATCGTCTTCTTGGTCTTTTTTTAGACCTGGGATCATCTCGTCTTTCTGGCTGTTACGCATCTTCAGGTGGTAGATCAGTACGTCATCGGTCAGATCTTCAAGTTTACCTTCGTAGCCTGCCTCTTTAGATAGCTTAATGATGAATTCAAGCAGGTTTAGCTCTTGGTCTTTTTGCCACTCAGGCTCCATTAGCTCGATCAGCTCTTCAATGCGATGGCATTTCATTTCTATTCTCCACAAATTTTATAATGATTTGCAGTAAAGGTATCAAATCGGATACGGAATACCAATCCAACAGGCAAGAAAAAAGCGCAGTAAAAACTGCGCTTTTTGTTATGCGGCTTTAATTACTTTTGCAGAGCTAGACGTAAGCAGAGCAGTCTTCTCGACAAGAGTCATTGTTGGAGCCACGTTCTTTGCCGTTGGAGCAGCAACAAAGCCACTACGACGACGCATCGCACTACGGTTGGTGTGCGAAAACCTGACAGCTGTTGGTCGCATTGAGTTACCTAACGGTCAGGCATATCCATTGCCAATTTAATGGCCTGACCCAAAATGAGCTGCGCTTTAATTGCTTAAAGTTAGGCTCGTCTGGCTTTCGCCAATCCAATCATGAATCAGGATAATGATATGCGTGCATATCAATAACAGATTATCATCATCTGGTTGAACGATCGATGCTTGTTGGAAAAATTGCCGCCAATAACGGCTAAAATTGTGTGAGCAGTATATTTGAGTTTGAACCTCTTTCAGGCTTAAGATGGTGCTTTAAAGGAGGTGCATATGTCGTTCTTAAAGAAAACGCTAGCAAGTTTTGGTATTGGATCGGCGAAGGTAGATTCGGTACTCCAACAAGAAGTGCTTTACCCTGGCCTTAAAGCCAACATTATTGTGCACGTTTACGGTGGCTCCCAACCTCAAGAGATCGATAACATCGACCTCAATCTGTGCTGCCGTTACATCAAGGAAGTTCCAATTAACCCCGATAAACAAGATCGAGGTCAGACGCGTCGCGTCCATCAAACGTATTCATTGGCGAAGTGGAGCCTGCCTTATGCCTTTACTATTGAGCCAGGTGAAACTCGCGACTTTGAGTGTGAGTTTGATGTACCACTCAACACGCCGGTGACCATTGGTGATGCGAAAGTGTGGCTGGAAACCGGGTTAGACATCGCGATGGCTATCGACCCATCTGATAAAGATGTACTCACAGTACGCCCTGACGAGTTGCTTGATGGCATCTTTAATGAGCTTGAGGCACAAGGGTTACGCATTCGACAAGTCGAGTGCGAGGCGGTGGATGGCTTTGAGTTACCGTTTGTTCAAGAGTTCGAGTTTGTACCAACGACAGGGCCTTACCATGGCCGTTGGCGTGAGCTGGAAGTGGTAGCACACCGTGATGAGAAAGAGCTGAAAATGTGGTTTGAGATCGACCGCAATCGCGATGGTGCTAAAGGCATGTTAGCGAGCTTGCTTGGTGTCGGTAAGCTCAAACGTCAGCTAAGCATCCCTCTTGATACCTCGCCACAACAAGCGGGTGAGATGGTGATTGAGTATTTGGAGAGCGTCTCTTAGTCTCTCAATCCGGCGATAATACGGTCGATAAAAATTTAAGCTTACACGTGTAAGCTTAATGTGCAATACTAGAGTAAATGTTCGATTACTCTAGTAGGGTTCCCATGTCTGAAGCCAAAGTCAGTGAATACAGTGAAATAGAAGAGAGAGCCAATGCGATCACACACGGCCTTGGGGTGTTGTTGGGTATTGTTGGTTTAATTTTATTGCTCATAAAAGCCAATCAGTTCGACGCTGACTCACTAACCGTAGCGAGCATGGCAGCCTACGGCAGTAGTATTATCTTACTGTTTCTTGCTTCAACCCTATATCATTCAATCACCACCGCGAAAACTAAGCGCTTGCTAAAAACCCTCGATCACTGCGCGATCTATTTGCTGATAGCAGGCAGCTATACACCCTTCTTACTAGTCAGTTTAAGAACTCCGCTGGCCTTTGGCTTAATGGGCGTAATATGGGCGATAGCCTTAGTCGGTATCGTGATGAAGATTGCCTTTGTGTATCGCTTTAAGCGCTTGTCGTTAGTCACGTACCTAGCAATGGGGTGGTTGTCGCTGATAGTGATTTATCAACTAGCAAAGAGTGTGGAGTTGGGAGGTTTGATCCTGTTGGCTGTTGGCGGAATCATCTACTCTTTAGGGGTGATTTTCTATGTCGCTAAACGCATCCCATACAACCATGCCATTTGGCATCTCTTTGTACTGGCGGGATGCGCCTGTCATTTCTTTGCGATCTATCTATACGTTACGCCAGTTTAGCGAGCCAGAACTTCAATCACTTCTGCTTGGAGTTGGTATTGGTCATGTTTATCTACTGCTAGCTTAATCGATTTGCCTTCGGCACTGCTTTGTGGACGAAGGTAAGTTTCGGCCATACGCTTAATCGACTTCCAAGTATCTACTTGTTGCTCTGCCAACAGTTCTCCCTCTGTCGAGAACACTTTAACCTTCAGTGAAACAAAGATGATTGGCTGGGTACCTTGGTTAGTGATCGCTGTTGGAATGACGAGTTCACCATCTTGATAGCTTGCTGTGCCCAATAGGATATCGACCCCAGATTTAGACAGTTGCAGGCTTGGCTTAGTATCGTTGAGCTTAATCGTAGTACCAGTAACGGCGGTCGCAACAGGAATCGCCGCGATGCTTGGCTTCGCAGATGTACCCGAAGTCGTGGCTTCAGATTCAACTTTGGTCGTCACATACTCCCATGTAAAGTCATCTTTAAGATTCACCTGTTTACCATCGGGTAGGGTGATCAGTTGATCGGCGAATACAGTACCGCTGAGTAGTGCGCTAGCCATTAATAGGTAAGATCGCATAGTGTTTTCCTTTTTAATGCTTAATTAACGACGCCAGAAAGCTGGGAAGAACAGTACCAATAGGGTCAGAATTTCCAACCTTCCCATCAGCATGCCAAAGCTTAGCAGCCACTTAGCGGCATCAGGAAGAGGTGCAAAGTTTCCAGTTGGACCAATCACACTGCCCATGCCTGGGCCAACGTTGGCAACCGCAGTGATCGCGCCAGAAATGCTGGTGATGGGATCGAGCCCCATCGCACTTAACCCGCCGGCAATTAAGATAATAGTAATAAAGAACATCAAACCAAAAGCCACCAAAGAACGTACGATATCGTCGTTAACTGGGCGTTGGTTGTAACGTTGAACAAACACACCTGAAGGGTGGATAAGCTTCATCATCTGTTTGTGTAGTAGCGTCATCGCGATCTGGAAGCGGAAGATTTTGATACCACCAGAGGTCGACCCGGAACAAGCCCCAGCCATCATTAAGAAGGCAAACAGAGTCGTTGGTAGAGCGCCCCAAGCTGTGAAGTCTTCCAAACCAAAACCTGTAGTCGTAACCACTGAGACGATATTGAACATCGACACGCGTAGTGCATCCATCATGGTGTATCCATCACGAATAACTAACCACATTGAAATCACAACACTCGAAGCAAGAAACAGGTAAGTAAAACCTCGAACCTGAGCATCTTTGTAGAGTGGAGCTAGCTTGCGTCCGCGTAGAGCGCTGACAAACAGCAGGAAAGGCAAGCCGCCTAGGAACATGAATAGGGTACCAACCCAGTGCGCGCTGTTTGAGAAGTGGTTCATCGAGCCGTCAGAGGTCGAGTAACCACCAGTCGAGAGTGTGGTAAATGCGTGGTTAATGGCGTCAAACATGCCCATGCCAGCGAAGAGGTAGCTGATAAAGCACAGTCCTGTAAGAACCAAATAGACCGCCACAATGTTCTTGGCCACGGTTTTCGCTCGTGGGCTGCTCTTATCTGACCAATCTGAAGATTCAGTCTGGAACAGACGCATACCACCGACGTTGAGCATCGGTAGTACTGCTACTGCCATTACGATGAAGCCTACGCCACCAAGCCATTGCAATATAGATCGCCACAGCAAGATACTTGGTGCCATATTATCCAGCCCACTCAGTACCGTTGAGCCGGTAGTGGTAATCCCCGACATGGTCTCAAAGTAGGCATCGGTAAAGCTAATATGGTTGATGAACACAAACGGCAGTGCGGCAAATGCACTGGCGATTGTCCACACCAATGAGGTGATCAGGAACATGTCCCGCACGCCAAGTCTGAAGTGAGCAGTGCGACCAAGACTCAGGCAGATAAAGGCGATAACATGGATGATCACCACCGATTGACCAAACTCTAGAAAGCCACCTGTCCCTGTAAAAAAAGCAACCAGAGTCGGTACATACATAAACAGGGCAAGTTTTGACAGCACTAGCCCAATAACCAACAGAATGGGGCGTAAATTAACCATGATGTTTTACAGGTGCGCGCTTACAAGAAGAACGGACTCGGTTGGAATAGCGATTCGACGTCTGGAACGTATTTCTTATCAACCAAGAACATCACCACGTGGTCATCCTGCTCAATCACAGTTCTATCATGGGCAATCAGTACTTCTTCACCACGAACAATCGCACCAATGGTGGTGCCAGGTGGCAGTTTAATATCACCAATGGCTCTGCCCACAACCTTAGAGGTGGTTTCATCACCGTGGGCGATCGCTTCAATCGCTTCCGCAGCACCGCGTCGTAGAGACGATACGTTGACGATATCGGCACGGCGCACGTGAGTCAGTAGCGCTGAGATGGTTGCTTGTTGTGGAGATATCGCAATATCAATCACACCACCTTGCACAAGGTCGACATAAGCACCACGTTGGATCAGTACCATAACCTTCTTAGCGCCCATACGCTTCGCCAGCATCGCTGACATGATGTTGGTTTCATCTTCATTGGTCAGCGCGATGAACACGTCTACTTGGTCGATGTTCTCTTCGGTCAGCAGCTCTTGGTCAGCAGCGTCACCACAGAATACGATGGTGTTCTCAAGCTCTTCGGAGAGTTTCTCGGCACGAGTGTAGCTGCGCTCAATTAGTTTGATGCTGTAGCTCTGTTCGAGGCGTTTGGCTAAGCTGGCACCGATGTTACCGCCACCAACAATCATCACGCGGCGGTAAGGCTTCTCAAGGCGCTGCAGTTCACTCATGACCGAGCGGATGTGGTTACTTGCTGCGACGAAGAACACTTCATCATCGGCTTCAATGATGGTGGTACCTTGAGGTCGAATTGGACGCCCTTGACGGAAAATAGCGGCTACACGAGTATCGATGTGCGGCATGTGCTCACGCAGAGCCGATAGTGCATTACCCACAAGAGGACCACCATAGTAGGCTTTTACCGCCACTAGGCTTACCTTTTGCTCGGCAAAGCTGACTACTTGAAGTGCACCTGGATACTGAATCAAACGTTCAATATAGCTCGTTACCAGCTCTTCTGGCGCGATCAGGTGATCAACCGGAATCGCACCAGATTTAAATAGGGCTTCTTTCTCTTCCAGATATTCAGGAGAGCGAATTCGCGCAATTCGGTTAGGTGTATTAAATAGAGAAAAGGCGACCTGACACGCGGCCATGTTGGTTTCATCCATATTGGTTACCGCAACCAACATGTCTGCATCTTGAGCACCGGCTTCACGCAGGGTATTAGGGTGGCTGGCGTAGCCATTGACTACCCTAAGGTCGTATTTGTCTTGAAGTTCACGCAGTCGGTCACCATCGCGGTCGACAATCGTGATGTCATTGTTTTCACCTACTAAGTTCTCAGCAAGGGTGCCGCCTACTTGTCCTGCACCTAGGATAATGATCTTCATAGCCTTTCTCTTATTATTTTTTATCTAACGCCTTGGTGGTTATACACCACAACGAAACAGCGGCTAAGAACCTCTTCTTAACCGCTGCATAATTACGCTTGTTTTACTAACACTGCGTAGTAGAAACCATCCATATCTTCCTCACCAGGTAGAATTTGACGACCTGGTTGTTCGATGTCGGAGCCGACAAGAGTTGCGTCGGTTGTGCGTTCAAGGAACGCTTTCACTTGCAGCACGTTTTCTTGTGGTGTGATTGAGCAAGTCGCATACACCATAGTGCCGCCAGGCTTCAGTTGTCCCCACATCGCGTCCATAATTTCACTTTGCAGTTCCGCTAGAGCCTCAATGTCAGAAGCTCGGCGCAGCCACTTGATATCAGGGTGGCGACGAATAACGCCAGTTGCTGAACATGGTGCATCAAGTAGGATACGGTCAAATTGAGCACCACTCCACCACTCTTGTGGGTAGCGTGCATCACCACAGATTACGTCAGCACGTAATTGAAGGCGCTCTAGGTTGTCGTAAACGCGGTCTAGGCGTTTAGCATCAGCATCGATCGCAACCACTTCAGTATCGTTAGTGTGCTCAAGGATGTGCGCGGTTTTACCACCTGGTGCAGCACAGCAGTCGAGGATTAGCTCACCGTCTTTTGGCGTTAGGTAATCAACCGACAATTGCGCAGCGGCATCTTGTACCGATACCCAACCCTTATCAAAGCCTGGTAGCAGAGTGACATCGCAAGGTGCAGATAATTTTATGGCATCTGCTGCTTGTGAGTGCAGGGTGTATTCAATGTTTTCGTTTTTAAGTAGCTCGGCATACTCATCACGAGTGTGGTGCTGACGGTTTACACGTAGCCACATTGGAGCCTTGCTGTTGTTCGCTTCTACAAGTTGCTCCCACTGATCTGGGTAGCTCTCTTGCAGCATTTTTAGGATCCAGCTTGGGTGTCCGTATTTGCCAGCATTGTGGCTCGTCGCCGCTTCATCCAATGCTTCTTGGTCGCGTAAGTAGTTACGCAATACCGCATTGATCAGGCCGCTAAGATTTTGTCCACGCAGAGTTTTGGTTGCTTCAACTGTTTCACCTACCGCCGCGTGCGAAGGAATACGCATGAAGCTCAGCTGGTAGATACCAACCAGAATAAGGTGGTGAAAAACACGTTTCTTGCCCTTTAATGGATTATCCATCAATTGGTTGGCGATAGACTCTAGGCGAGGTAGGTAGCGTAGAGCGCCGTAACAGATCTCTTGCAGTAGAGCATGGTCTCGTGGGCGGATCGTTTTTTGAGCCGCAGGTAGAGCGTGTGAAAGAGAGTGGCCTTTATCGACAACTTGGAATAGGACATTGGCAGCAGCAGCGCGAACATTCATGGGGAATACCGACTATTTTATTGAATACATGAGGGCATCTCTGCCCTCGTAAAGGTTGTAGACTGTGTTATTTACAGTCGTGCAAGTGTTAGACGAGCTGTGTGCCCACTTCAAACCAGCTTGCTCTTGAGTTCAAGATATCTTGAACTGACATTGCTTTCTTGCCCGGTACTTGTAGCTGTTCGAGAACAAGTACACCTTGTCCTGTCGCTACGTAAATACCGGTTTTATCAGCTTGTAGAATCGTACCTGCTGGCTTGTCTGAAGTTTGTTCAGCCACTCGGCTTTGCCATACTTTGATGCTGTTTTCTGCCGCTTCAAAGTGGCTCATTGGCCATGGGTTGAAGGCACGAACGCAGCGCTCAATATGAGCCGCGTCGTCACTCCAGTTGATACGAGCTTCTTCTTTGCTTAGCTTCTTCGCGTAGTTCGCTAGTTCGTCGTCTTGTTTTTCAGCGACAGCCGTTCCGGCAGCGATATCCGCTAGGCAGTCAACTAACGCATCTGGACCTAGATCAGCTAGCTTCTCATACATAGATGCGCTGGTGTCTGTTGCTTCGATTGGCAGAGTCGCGATTTTAAGCATGTCGCCAGTATCTAGACCAATATCCATCTGCATGATGGTCACGCCTGTCTCTGCATCACCCGCCCAGATAGAGCGTTGAATTGGAGCTGCGCCACGCCAGCGTGGCAGGATAGAGCCATGGACGTTGATACAACCTAAGCGAGGGGTATCAAGGACTGCTTGAGGTAGCAATAAACCATAAGCGACTACTACCATGATATCGGCATTGAGGTCAGCTAACTCTTGTTTAGCTTCATCCGACTTGAAGTTTTCCGGCTGGTAAACAGGGATATCATTTTCAAGGGCAATGTTTTTTACTGGACTCGCAGTGAGTTTTTTACCGCGACCTGCAGGGCGATCTGGTTGCGTGTATACCGCAATAACTTCATGCTCCGAAGACAACAACGCCGCCAAGTGACGGGCGGCGAAATCCGGAGTACCTGCGAAGACAATTCTTAAAGACTGACTCAAGGTAGGCTTCCTTCTTATTAGGTTTTGCTAGCGCTTATTTTGCTTGTTTCTCGTTGAAACGCTTAATCTTCGCTAGTTTATCTTGAATACGTTTACGCTTTAGTGGCGATAGGTAATCAACGAATAGTTTGCCTTCTAGGTGGTCAAGCTCATGTTGAACACAGATAGCTAATAGATCATCAGCGTCGAAGGTGTACTCTTTACCATCGCGGTCTAGCGCTTTCACGGTAACTTCTGCAGCACGAGGCACTAGTGCACGAGCACCAGGTACAGATAGACAGCCTTCTTCAATGCCATCTTCACCGCGTTTCTCGATGATTTCAGGGTTGATCAGCACCATTGGCTCATCACGTGTCTCTGAAATATCGATAACAACAATACGTTGGTGGAAATCAACCTGCGTTGCTGCAAGGCCGATGCCCTCTTCGTCGTACATGGTTTCAATCATGTCATCAACGAACTTTTGGATCTCTGGGGTAACTTCTTTTACCGGTTTCGCCACGGTACGTAGACGATCATCTGGTAATGTTAATACTTGTAATACAGACATATACACTCGAAATATTGAACTGTGCCGAAACAGCTTAAACCTTGTTGGCTCAATTCTAGACATTTTATAGGCCAAATGACAGCATCCTGAAGGTAATTCTACGATTAGATGTCATATACCCAGACCAAGGAACCGAGGTCATGCGCCATTTTTTAACGAGGTTATCGCTAGTTTTCTTGTCACTGTCAGGTGCTGCTGTGGCTCAAGAATCTCCAATACAGCTCAACATTAAGCAGGATGCTCCCAAAAGCTACATTGTTGAGAAAGGCGACACCTTATGGGATATCGCAGGAATGTATCTCGATAGCCCTTGGTTTTGGCCGCGTTTATGGCAAGTGAATCCGGATATAGATAATCCTCACCTTATCTATCCGGGAGATAAGCTCTCATTGGTATGGCGCAACGGACAGCCTGTATTGAGTGTGAAACCGATAGTAAAGCTAAGCCCTAAAATTCGAGTTAGAGATAAAAGAGCGGTACCTACGGTTAATGAAGGGTTGGTCTTGCCCTATCTTCAATCAGATCGATTGGTGACCCAAGCGGATATAGAGTCAGCGCAACGTGTATTGGGGACAAGTGATGGGCGTAAGTTTCTCACGGCTCAAGACCGCTTGTTTATCTCTGGTCAACAGCAGCATCCAAAGTGGGGAATCTACCGTGCGGTAGCAACTTATCAACGAACCCAGCCTACCACTTCAATCGTGTCTTTGCGCTTAGTCGCAACCGCGAAGCTTAGCGCAGTTGATGAGTTGTTCAGCAGCTTAAAGGTTGAGTCGCAGCTGCAAGAAATCCTGATTAATGATGTTGTTCTCCCTGAATTAGCCTTAGATAAGAGTACGTTAACTACCACATTCTATCCTTTTCCTACAAAGGCGGGACAACTTGCCAATATTGTTGGTTCTTTAGAGGGAGCCAAATTCAGTGCCAAAAATCAGGTTGTGGTGATAGATAGGGGGACTGATGATGACTTGCGTCAGGGATCGATGTTCTCGCTTCGAGAGTCTGGTGCTGTGGTCTATGGTCTGCAGGGCGAGTACAGCTATGACAGTAATGCAACGGGTAATAAAGTCCAGTTGCCGAATACCGAGATCGGCAACCTAATGGTGATAAGACCTTATCAACATTTTAGTTTGGCGCTGGTGACCCAAAGCAGTCAACCAATCAGTAGTGATACCTTGGCGGTGTCGCCGCTATCTATGGTCTTAAATCATCCTGCACACGATATCGAACCATAGGATTACCAGATGACTGAGCAAGAGCTGGTGGCGTGGTTGAGGTTGAGCTTTGTCCCTAAGCTAGGAATGAAGCGCCTTAAGCGCTTACTGGCTATCGATTCTCCACTTAATATTGTTAATTACTCACATGAGCAACTGCAGTCGCTAGGTTTCTCCGATTCTCAAATAACCTATCTTAAATTCAAAACAGAGCCACTGGTTGAAGAGTGCATATCGTGGCAGGCGAAAAGCGCCAACCATCATCTTGTTACTCACCAGTGTGCAGCATATCCCCCAAGCCTGCGCCAGATAGCTAGCGCACCTAGTACACTGTTTGTGCGCGGTAATATCGCTACCCTTAGTGATCCTCAAATCGCGATGGTTGGCAGTCGTAATGCCAGTCTAGAAGGGCTACAAACGGCCAAAGCATTTGCTCGAGAGTTCGCGCAGAGCGGTTTGATTGTCACTAGTGGCTTAGCGTTGGGTATTGATGGCTATGCCCATGATGGTGCTCTAGAAGGAGGTGGTGAAACTTTCGCGGTGCTTGGTTCTGGGCTAGATGCTATCTATCCAGCCCGCCATCGTAAACTGGCGCAACGGATTGAAGAGCAAGGCGCGCTAATCTCTGAATTTCGTCCCTCTGCTAAACCTCGTCCTGAAAACTTCCCGCGTCGCAATCGTATTATCAGTGGCTTGTCGCTAGGTACATTGGTGGTAGAAGCGGCAGAAAAGAGTGGTTCATTGATTACTGCTCGCTACGCATTAGAACAAGGACGAGAAGTCTTTGCCTTGCCAGGCTCAATACACAGCCCAACTAGCCGTGGAGGGAACAGTTTAATCAAGTCGGGCGCTTGCTTGGTTCAGAGCGCTCAAGATGTGCTTGTTGAAATAAAAAGCCTGTTAGATTGGTCTATTGAAGTACAACCCAGTCTGTTTGAAGCGCCGATAACCGACAATGCAAATGAACAATTGCCATTTCCACATCTGTTAGCTAACGTAGGGTTAGAGGCGACACCCGTTGATATTTTGGCACAGCGAACCCATATACCTGTGCATGAAGTCATGATGCAGCTCTTAGAGTTAGAACTTTTAGGGCATGTTGTTGCAGTTTCTGGTGGCTATATTCGAAAGGGGAGAGGCTAGCTATGATGATGGACATTCTGATGTACCTGTTTGAAACCTACATCCATAGCGATTCTGAATTGCAGGTGGATCAAGACGAGCTTGAAGAAGAGTTGCTTCGAGCAGGGTTTCACCAAGACGATATTTATAAGGCTCTTCACTGGTTAGAAGATCTCGCAGCACTGCAAGAAACCGATAGCCAAGCGGCGATCTCGGTCTCTTCGAATACCTCTATGCGTATTTATACTAAGCGAGAGATGGCGCGTATTAACCTCGAGTGTCGTGGTTTTCTTCTATTCCTTGAGCAGATCAATGTGCTGACCACTGAAATTCGTGAGATGGTCATTGATCGAGTGATGGGCCTTGAGACCAATGAGTTTGAGTTGGATGATCTCAAATGGATTATCTTAATGGTGCTGTTTAACGTACCGGGTAATGAGAGTGCTTACACGCAAATGGAAGAACTGTTGTACACCAAAGAGCAAGGTATCTTGCATTAATACAGGCTTGTCATGAGTAGTAAGATTGATCATCAACTTTTCTCAGCTCACGAGCACGCGTTAGAACATGAAGCGTGCCCGCGGTGTGACGGAGAGTTGCAGCTGCGCCACGGTAAACACGGCCCTTTTATGGGGTGTACCCATTATCCTGAATGCGACTATATTAAGCCGTTGCATCAGAATGATGGGCATATCGTCAAAGAACTTGGTGTGCCTTGTCCAAAGTGCCAAAATGAATTGGTATTAAGGCAAGGGCGCTATGGCATGTTTATAGGTTGTAGTAGCTACCCTGAGTGTCATCACATTGAGTCGCTTGACCAACCGAAACAAGAGCAGCAATCATCACCGCAAGTCGCCTGTCCTGAGTGTGGTAAGGGTCACCTTGTTGAGCGTAAGTCTCGCTATGGCAAACAGTTTTTTGCGTGTGATAACTACCCTAAGTGTAAGTTTGCTGTTAATCAGCCGCCGATTATTGGCCGCTGTGAAGTGTGCCAGTATCCACTGCTGATGGAGAAGAAAACCGCCAAAGGCATCAAAAAGCAGTGTGCTGACCGAAAATGTCACCACATTCAAGAACAAACATAAAAAACGGCGCTCAATGAGCGCCGTTTTTATTGGATTTCCATTTACTGCATCTGCTCAGCAAAATCGTGGATCGCTGGGTAAGCCCTTTTATCTAAGATCTTAGCTAGACCGCAAAGCGTGCGTTGCAGTTCGGCATTGTAGTCAGCACTAACATTAATGTGCCCCATCTTACGACCTGCACGTTTTTCTTTGCCATACCAGTGAACATGACAACCGGCTTGCGCCAAGATCGCGTTAGGCAGAGTGTCCTCACCCAGGATATTGATCATCGCAGTCGGGCGAATCAGCTTTGTGCTTCCTAGAGGCATGCCACATACGGCGCGAAGATGATTTTCAAACTGACAAGTTTCAGCACCTTGCTGTGTCCAGTGGCCAGAGTTATGAACGCGTGGGGCAATCTCATTAACGAGCAGTGCACCTTGAACATCAAAGAACTCAAGAGCAAGTACACCTACGTAATCCAAGCGCTCAGCAACCGCAGTGAACATAGTCTTAGCTTGTTCCTGTAACTCAACATCATCAATCGCTGTTGATAGGCTCAGCACACCGTCGGTATGAACGTTTTCAGCCAGAGGGTACACCTGAATCTCACCATCTTTACCACGAGCACCAATTAAAGATACCTCACGGTCAAATGGAACAAACTCTTCAGCAACAATCGCTTGGTTGTCGGTCGCAGCGATGCATTCTGCCATCTCGCTCCAAACGGTTTCTACTGCGTCTAAAGACTTAAGGCGCCATTGGCCCTTGCCATCATAGCCACCTAGTGTGCTCTTAAGCACCATTGGTAGGCCAACGTGTGAGATAGCGTGGTCAAAGTCTTCGCGAGAGTTGATCACTGCGTATTTGGCGTTCTTCACGCCCGCTTGGTCGAGCAGAGCTTTCTCAAGACGACGGTCGCCGCCAGCTTTGATTGCTTCGGTAGTCGGTAGGAACTTACCACTGCGCTCACACACTTCCAACACATCATGAGGGATGTGTTCGAACTCAGCCGTAATCACATCCGCGCGCTCAATCGCATTCTCTAAGCCATTACCTAGAATCGCTTGCGTTAATGGGTGAACAATATTTTTGCTGCCAACATCAAAAGCAGAAATTTCAATATTCAGCGGTGCCCCAGCTAGGGACATCATGCGAGCAAGCTGGCCCGCGCCTAACACAAGAACATGCATGGGAATTAGTCCTCTGCAGGGTTTGGATTAGCTAGTACCGTTTCTGTTTGCTCAGAGCGGAACGCTTCTACTTTTGCCATCACATCTTCATTGTGCGTACCAATGATTTGTGCTGCTAGAATACCTGCGTTAGCTGCACCTGCTTCACCGATTGCCAAGGTACCTACAGCAATACCTTTAGGCATTTGAACGATAGAAAGAAGTGAGTCCATGCCTTTTAGAGCTTTAGACTGTACAGGTACACCAAGAACAGGAACGCTAGTAAATGCTGCTGCCATACCCGGTAGGTGAGCTGCGCCGCCTGCACCTGCAATGATCACCTTAATCCCACGCTCTTTTGCACTCGTTGCGTAATCCGCCAGTAGTTGAGGAGTACGGTGAGCAGAAACCACTTTTGTTTCGTACGCTACGCCAAATTGATCCAACATGTCCGCTGCTAGCTTCATTGTTGGCCAATCAGATTTAGAACCCATGATAATACCGACAGTCATCTCAAACTCCTTCAGGTACGATTTGATTAAGTGATTAGATAATTTGCGCGCATTATACGGGGAAAATTGCTCAAGGAAAACGTTTGCGTCAGTCAAAGTTGCTATTTGATACATTTTATAAACAAATAGCTTTAGTAACAGTTAGTGATTATTTGTACACTTAACGAGTTTAATAGCAGATATAGATGAGGCAAATCGTGGACAACTTTCAGCATACTTTACAGGCATTACAACAAGGTGAGGTGATCGCCTACCCAACTGAAGGTGTATTTGGTGTTGGTTGCGACCCTGATAATCCGCAAGCCATCCAGAAATTACTTGAACTCAAACAGCGTCCGATGGAAAAGGGCCTCATCCTAATTGCTGCCAGTTATGAACAGTTGCTTCCCTATATCGATGAAAGTCAGCTGACCCCTGAGCAATTGGCAACGGTAAAATCGACATGGCCAGGCCCTGTTACGTGGATCATGCCAGCCAGTGCACAAGTGACGGATTGGGTAAGTGGTCAATTTGATTCAATTGCGGTACGTGTAACCGATCACCCTTTGGTACAGAAGATGTGTAATGCGCTTGGAAAGCCGTTAACCTCTACCAGCGCAAACCTATCGGGTGAGCCGCCGTGTATGACCACTGAAGAAGTGAAGCAGCAGCTTGGTCATAAGCTGGTGGCCATTCTTGAGGGTGAAACGGGAGGCCGTGACAAGCCGAGTGAAATCCGTGATGCAAAGACTTCTCAAATATTAAGACAGGGCTAAACCCTGCATAAAGGAAGAAACATGTCAGCAATTGATAAAGATGCGGTAAAGCAGTTCTTGCTCAACTTACAAGATTCGATTTGCCAACAACTAGAACAAGCCGATGGTGTTGCAGCGTTTGAAGAAGATGCATGGCAACGTGAGCCTGGTGAGCGTCTTGGCGGTGGTGGTCGTACGCGTGTTATGACTAATGGTGCTGTATTTGAGCAGGGTGGTGTGAACTTCTCTCACGTCGCGGGTAAAGAGATGCCAGCATCAGCGACCGCACATCGACCAGAGCTTGCTGGCCGAAAGTTTGAGGCAATGGGCGTTTCATTGGTTATTCATCCTAAGAATCCATATATCCCAACCTCTCATGCCAATGTACGATTTTTCATTGCAGAGAAAGAGGGTGAAGCGCCTATCTGGTGGTTTGGTGGTGGCTTCGACCTGACCCCGTTCTACCCATTTGCTGAAGATTGCCAATCTTGGCACCAAACAGCGAAAGATCTATGTGCGCCATTTGGTGATGATGTGTATCAGCAGCATAAAGAGTGGTGTGATAAATATTTCTACTTGCCTCATCGTGATGAGACTCGTGGTGTAGGTGGCTTGTTCTTTGATGATTTAAATGAGTGGGGCTTTGATAAGAGCTTTGCTTACATGCGAGCGGTTGGTGAGGGTTATACTCAAGCTTATCTGCCAATTGTTGAACGAAGAAAAGAGACGCCTTACGGTGAACGTGAACGCGATTTCCAACTCTATCGTCGTGGCCGCTATGTTGAATTTAATCTAGTTTATGACCGTGGCACCCTATTTGGTCTACAAAGTGGTGGGCGTACCGAGTCGATTCTGATGTCGATGCCACCATTGGCCCGATGGGAGTATCGATACGAACCTCAAGAGGGTTCACCAGAGGCGCTACTGTACACAGACTATTTAAAACCTAGAGTTTGGTAAGACTTCCTTCCTTATAGGTATAGTGATAGGGTCATCATTCGATGACCCTTTTTCATAAGCTCTGTTAGGTAAGGATATGACACAGTACGTAGATCGCTATGCCGTTTTTGGAAACCCAATTAGTCAAAGTAAATCACCATTTATTCATACGCTATTTGCTCGCCAAACGAACCAGCAACTTACCTATACATCTCAACAGCCTGAGCCCGGTGATTTTCTCAATGCTGCGAAAGATTTCTTTGGCAATGGTGGTAAAGGCTGTAACGTCACAGCACCGTTTAAAGAAGACGCATATCAATTTGCGGATCGTCTAACTGAGCGAGCTCAACTAGCTGGCGCCGTGAATACGCTTAAAAAGCTTGATGATGGCGAGATCATTGGTGACAACACCGACGGTGAAGGGCTAGTTCAAGATTTATTGCAACACCAAGTGGTATTAAAAGACGCTCGTATCCTACTGCTTGGAGCTGGTGGCGCAGCAAGAGGAGTGATTAAGCCATTGCTTGACCACAGTCCTCGCCAGTTAGTGATTGCCAATCGTACTGCTTCTAAAGCACAACTACTCGCAGAAATGTTCACTTCATTTGGTAATGTCTCTGGCATTGGACTTGATGAGGTGAATGAAGGCTTTGATGTGATCATTAACTCCACTTCTTCAGGGTTGAGTGGTGAGCTTCCACAAGTGTCCGCCGAGATATTCACACCAACAAGTACCGTTTATGACATGGTCTATGGTTCGGGACACACGGTCTTTAATCGCTGGGCATTGGATAATGGTGTCCATGCCGCTTACGATGGCCTAGGCATGCTAGTGGGTCAGGCGGCTGAAAGCTTTATGTTGTGGCGCGGTCTAAGGCCGGGTACAAAGCAAATCCTCAGAGAATTAAGAAAGAACCTAGAGGCTTAATAATGAATCAGTCAATTTTGTTTCCTGACATCCAAACCTGGGATGCAGAGAATCAATGCGTCGTTTTCCCTGCTCAACAAAGTGGCGCACTTATTGAGTGTACTATTACCCTAGAAGAGCTAGGGAAATTGGCAGGACGTGAAGTAACAAATGAGCAAGCCATTGAGGTGTTCAGTGAGTTGCGTTTTGACTTAGAAGAACTAGCAGAAGAGTTAATAGAAGAAGAGGAGTTTAACTCCTCTGGTCAAATCGAGATTCAAGCGTCTTAAACAGGGCGAACTGAATCTAGATAGTCATTTTTGTTCTGAACATAGTTGTCGGCAGACTTCTGGAGAAAAGCACGTTCTTTATCTGTTAAAGGACGTGCTTGTTTTACTGGGCTTCCCACATATAAATAACCGCTCTCTAAAATTTTGTTTGGCGGAACTAAACTGCCAGCACCAATCATTACTTCTTGCTCTACGACAACATTGTCTAGAATGATCGCTCCCATTCCTACCAATACCCGATCTTGAATGGTGCAACCATGCAACATCACCTTATGGCCAATTGTGACATCATTACCGATAATCAAAGGGTAGCCGTCAGGATTCTCCTTGTTTTTATGGGTGACATGAAGAACTGAACCATCTTGGATATTTGTACGTTGACCAATATGGATATGATTAACATCGCCTCTTGCTGCAACCAAAGGCCAAACACTAGAGTCGTCACCAATCTTGATGTCACCAACTAATACTGCGGTTTCATCTATATAGACATCTTGGCCTATTTTCGGTGCGATACCTTTATAACTGCGTATAGAACTCATAAATCCTCCTTTATATAGCTAGCTTAAGAGCATTATTGGGTCTCTGACTAGGATAAATGGCCGTTTTTGAGTGTTTTTTATCCGAACAATCAAAAAACTAAAAAAAACGTAAAAAAGGGCTTGCCAATGTGATCGCAATCTCTATAATGCCACCTCGCTGACACGGGATGGCTTCGAAAGAAACCACAACGAATCAGCAAGCCAAATTAGCCAAGCTAAGCGCTTGAAAAAAGTTTTGAAAAAAGTGGTTGACACTAA